>NZ_JAAHGK010001378.1:0-1935 GCF_010672505.1 Okeania sp. SIO2B9
TGGGGAAGAAATTTTGAGTATTTCTGGGCAAAGCGAGTATCCTCAAACTACAACTAAAAATGACAATGTAATAGATTATTATACAGAAGCTAATAAAGAATTCAAATCATTACCACTTTTGCCAGAGTCTAATTTCTTAGAGTCAGTTTCAGTAGAATATATTTTGGAACCTTTATTAGTTTCTGCAAAAGCAATTGCCGATGAACGTCATATAGATTTAGAAGTCAATTTTCCTGAGAATTTACCTATAGTCCAAGCTAATAATAAAGCTTTGCGAGAAGTTTTAAGTAATATTATTGATAATGCTTTGAAGTATACTCCTGCAGGGGGAAATATTTATATTAAGTTGACAACTTCAGCTCCACAAACAGATGATTATCAATCGGTCAAAAATGAAATAGAAGGAATGCTAGCAATAGCTATTAGCGATACAGGTTATGGTATTCCAGCACAAGATTTAGAACATTTATTTGAACGAAACTATCGGGGTGAAAAAGCTAAAACGGACATTCCAGGCACAGGATTAGGATTAGCGATCGCTCTTGATTTAATACATATAATGAAAGGCAAAATTCAAGTATATTCTCCTGTAGTTCCTCAGTGGTTGTCCCATGATTTACAACAGCAAGATGCCATAATTAATAGTGGCACTACAGTGGTTTTATGGTTACAAGTACTAAATTAAGATTGGTATTTTCAGCTATAGCTATATATAGTAATTTTACTGTTGGTTTAACTTGAATATTAAACATTACCTATTTATTGCTCTCTTCACAATAAATAAAATAGGGCTATTGTAATAACCCAGTTGCATTTGAGGAAAAAAGTTTTATCATACAAGAGTACAAACACACTCTGAACTTTTACAAAGAGAATTAAAAACCTTTGTAAGTGAGTTTAGCTTTCCTACAATCCACTCCTTAGTCGGAGCGTAGGAAATATCTAGGGAGTTAGTACATCAGGAGCATCTAAAAGTTTAACCTCTTGCTTGATTCTTCAGCCAAAATTTTACCTTGATTAGGTGGGGAAGGAAAATTTATGCTGTTGAAATATACAGGGATATAATTATCCCAAAAACTGGCAAGAGGTTTTTTTAATTTTTATGTTTTGTATGAAATATATTTCATACTTACTAATTTCATAGATTTTTATAAAAATGAATAATTTGCAAGAAGTATATCCGGAAGCTGTAATTTGTATCGTAGATAATAATGATAGTAACCTCAAGTTATTATCTAGGTTATTGAAAGACAATAACTATGAGTTTATAGTAGCTAATAGAAGAGAAAAATTTTTAAATACATTACAAAATATATCAGTAGACCTAATATTAATAAATTGATCATTGGAAAAAGAGCAATGGCAGACTTGCCAATCTTTGCAAAGCTCAAAATTAACAAAAAATATTCCGATAATTTTTATGGGAAACACACACAATGAAATCAATCAAATTAAGAGATTAAATATTGAGAACTTCGATAATATTAATATGCCCATACAAGTAGATGAATTTTTAACAGAAATAAAGTTGCATTTGCAAATATTTTCATTAAAAAAACAACTCCAATCTCAAAATAAAATCTTACAACAAGAAATATTCTTAAGAGAAAATATAGAAAATGAAGTAAAAAAGCATAAATCAACCCTAGAAAATTTGGTGGTGGTGCATAGTAATGGTAAAGGAAGCACCGAGAGTTTGGGGAGATGGGGAGTGTGGGAGATGGGGAGATGAGGAGTGTGGGAGAAATTAAAAAATATGTATCCTACCATTACCATGCAGGACTATCGAAAATTTGGTAGTCCTACACAGTAATGGTAAGTGGAGACAAACAACACTTAGAAAGAGAGCAAGTGGACATGATATTACTATAGCTTCCAAATTAAAATCCGACCTCCTTCACCTCCACTAACTAGAGTTTTACCATCTGAAGTAAA
>NZ_JAAHGK010001379.1:0-1927 GCF_010672505.1 Okeania sp. SIO2B9
GTAGGAATATGTTGGGGAAATAAATTTTCTAATTCTGTTGTGACTAATGGTTCGTTACAAAAAAGAGGTAGTGTAGAAGCTTGCTTGAAATAAATATTTCCGGCTGTGGTATTAACCCGCAATACATAAGATATACCCCAACTTTTGATAAATTATACGGAATAAAGTTGTTGATAATTTAATTCTAATAATTGCTCCTCAATCCATTTTTGGGCAGAGTATAACCAACCTTTTCTAGCCCAAGGTGGACGTAGTTCTAGAACTTCACTACTTTCAATTTCTGTTAAATATTCTTGGATAACTGATTTATGTTCTGGTAATTTTAGAGATATATTTTTCAAAGTTTCAAGGTCAACCCAAGAAGCATCTTTGAATTTTTCTATAAGCTCTTTTTTCAAATAATTATGTTCCAGTACATATATTGTGTGAATTTCACATTTAGATTTATCGTCATAATTATGAGCGTAATATAAAATGTTTGCCGAAATTCCAAGTTCTTTTTCAATTACTTTTTGAATAGTTGCAAAATCACTAGGGTGTATATCTTCATTTATACAAATATTGGGTAAAAACCAAGTATTTTCATCATCGGATAGCATCAAAATTTTAGCTTCAGTGGGATGGGGTAAAATTGCATAGAAATGAAATTTCCAACGCTGGAAAAATCTGTTGAATATCTGATTGATGCTTGACAATAATATTATCATTTTCTAGACTTCATCACACCATACAAACTTTATCAGTTATTATAAGCATTCAGCAATTAGCTGTCAGCTGTCAGCTCTCATGATAAGGTTTACAGCACTTTTTAGGATAGTGAGGTACAGTTTGAAAATTAATCTTTTTTTTCCCTACTCCCAAATTCCCCTCCTGGGAGGGGTTAGGGGTGGGTTCCTACTCCCTAAAGTCCTAAAATTTTGTACCTCATCAACTCCAAAACTGCTGTAAATGAATATAGACTTTAAAGCCAATTTTTGTAGTAAGTATAAATTAAGTATAAATTTTGACTCAATTATTAAAGCTTTTATCTAAAAATAAAAGCAATAGCTGTTTGCGTAGCATCCCGCAGGGAAGTGCTGATCGCTGACGGCTGTTTGCGCAGCATTCCGTAGGAAATGCTTACATTAAAAATTATCATAATTATTATCCATAATGTCTGAAATAACAGAAGAAATTCGAGTTTATGGCACCGTGCAAGGTGTCGGTTTTCGCCCTACTGTCTACCGCATTGCTAAAACATTGGGGTTGCGCGGTGAAGTTAGTAATGATGGACAAGGTGTATTAATCAAAGTTGTAGGCGATCGCTCAACCATTGACGAATTTATCAAAAAAATACATTCTGAACGCCCTCTCCTGGCAAACATCGAAACTATCACTAGACACCAACTACCTAACCAAAATTTCGCGGATTTTATCATTGCCCCCAGCACCACTAATACAGTTCGTACCCAAATAGCTCCCGATGCTGCCACCTGCTCCATGTGCAAAAGCGAAATATTCGACCCCATGAGTCGCTGGTATCGCTACCCATTCACTAACTGTACCCACTGCGGACCTCGTCTGAGTATTATCAAAAAATTACCTTACGACCGCAAAAATACTACTATGGCAAATTTTCACCTTTGCCCGGAATGTCAGGAAAACTATTCCGAACCACTTAACCGTCGCTTCCACGCTCAACCTACCGCTTGTCATGTTTGCGGACCGAAAGCTTGGTTAGAAAGAGCGGATGGTAAACCTGTAACTGCTGATATGTTTTCAATGTTGGATGATGTGGATGCGGTCTGTACTCTCATCCAACGAGGAATGATAGTTGCTATTAAAGGGTTAGGCGGTTTTCATCTTGCTTGCGATGCCACTAATGAGGAGGCGGTGCAAAAGTTACGTCATCGCAAACGCCGTCCGGATAAACCTCTGGCTTTGATGA
>NZ_JAAHGK010000138.1:0-8891 GCF_010672505.1 Okeania sp. SIO2B9
CAATAGGGGACAGTCTACAATATCTTGGGTGTCATTATCAAAATTAATTTCTTTCCACTGATAGTCGTCATCTTGCGAAATTCCACCGCTTTGAACATAAATCCTTTTCATAGTTTACTCCTATTTAATATCTAACCAATTTTGTCCTTGTAATACAGTAAAACCAGTAGTAGTTTTGCATCCTTGAGAAGACTGAATAATTGCTGATTTAAGATGTTCATTCATTCCCAAAAACTCTTGAAAAATACCAGCCAAACCTAACCATCTTGATTTTTTTTGAGCCAGATGTAGCTTCAAAACAAATCTTAAAAGATACCGCAAAGGCTGATCGCTATCTTGAGGATCATATTCAACTTCGTTACTAATTTTACGAAAATAAAAATGTGGTCCATCCTTTTCGATCTCAATTCTAGAGAAAACAACCGTTCCCACAGTCTGAACAGGAGTAACTACACTTGTTACCCAAGGATTTAGATTTTCCGCGCCAAAAAGAGAAAGCAGATCGGCATATCCCTCTTTAATACTTTTGAGTAGACTGGTAGCATCTTTTGTGGTCTGCATATACTTCTCACACCTGACTGGTGCAAATATCACTAGACGTGGTAATTTCATTTCTTGGTAAACACTTGCAAACAAATCCTTAATTTGCTTAGGCCGATTTTGAAGTTCATGCCACTTTCCTTTTACTTCCATTAGTGCAGGAGTATCAATCGCAATCAAAATTGCTACAGAATTTTCTAGAAGTTTCGTAACAGATTCTTGTTGCTCTTTTGTAGCTTTACTGGAAAGCCAAGTACCAGGAAAGTCTTGAAAGTTTAATCTTAAAGATGGTTTGGCTCCCTTCTTTCCTAGATCAAAAATATAAGACCGAAGTTCGCTATCGCCCTCTAATCCTCCCGTTGCTTCAAAATTGTCCACTAATGCCTTCAATTCCCCTAGACGTTCTTGTAAAATAGCACTACTTTCTTGATCGGGTGTGAGTTGTAAGCCAGTCTGACCAATAGTTTTACCGAACTGCTCATACATAGCTGTCAAGAGGCTAGTTTTACCCACACCCCTAGCTCCCATCATCGCAATTTTCAGTTCTTGTACCATTTTAATCTCCTTACTTTATTAACTAATAAACTGCATTGCATCCAATTGATTCGCTTGATTTACAGACTCCACTGCTGCCAACCAATCTTGTCTCAACTTAGTACGTTCTCCGAGTAATTCAAATTCTTCTGGCCAGACGGCAGAACGCTCTTGATTTAGAAAGATACGCCATTCAATCTTTACTCCTTCTGCTCTAAGTACGCGATCGAGAAATTCTTCAACAATTGCAAAACCAGCTTGAGAAGGTTCAGAAAGTAAATCTTCTAAGGCATTTTCACACTCAAAAACGGCTTCGCTTTGAAGCGTTTTCAGGCTATTCATTATTTCTTGAGCTGATGAAGAGCTAGAAAGTTTAAGTCTCTTTTTATCTGGAGTCATACCATCCAGACACTTACGAATTCGGTGCTGCACAAATCCGCGATAAGACAGCTCAAACTCTGCCAGAATTTTAAAGCCATATTTCAGTTTGCTGGGTTCCCCTTCAATGAGTTGCTCTGGGAGTAAGGTGGCGATCGCTTCAAGAAACTCTGCTCCTCTTGCTTCAGCCAAGTTTCCTAAACGCCCTTTTTCAACAAGCACCTCTGTTACCAGAGATTTAACCCGATTTAAAGAACGCTTTAAACCTTCATCTAAAGAGAGGAATTTTTGTGACAAGTGAGCGCGGACTTCATTGAGATAATTATTGTAGGCATTTTCATAAGATATCTCTTCATCTCGCCTAATATCTATCTCTTCTAGGGATGATGGAATTCCTGTATCATCTCTACACTCCTGGAGAGCCATATCTACGGACTCCTGAAAGTCGCGGTCGTATTTATCTACTTCTTTACTTAAACCCCTTAACAACCCTTCAAGACCACTGGTAAGTTGTTTCCAAATCTTCTCAAACAAGACTTCAAACTGTGCTGTTTCTGCTGGTTGTCTTGCCAGTCCCAAAGCATTTTTCGCTTTCTCTACCTCTGCATTTACGGTACTTTGAATTTCTTTCAAACGCTCTTGACAAGAAGAAGCATACTCCCGGTCGAGAGAAGTAATATTTGCTGCTAAATAACTCAGAACTCGATCCAAAATCTTTTCATTAGCTTCATCTGGGTTTGCACAGTCAGCGATAACCGACTCAGAAACATTAATATGCTTATTTCCCAGGTCTGCTGCTAATTGTTCACATAGAGAAGAGTTATCACCTAAGCGAGAATTACTATCTGTTCTATTAAAAACCATAAAAGACCATTTTTCTAAGGGTAGGTCTACCAAAGCAGAACGAGCAATATCATAAAGACTTACATCTACATCACCTAAAAAGTCACGACCAACATTTGGTCTTCGGACAAAAAGAACTAAATCAATATCCTGACTTAGTGTATTAATTAGTCTTTCTTCATCTCCAATTCCTGTATCGCCTAGTCCTGGAAGATCGACTAAAGCAATTTTCCCGACTTCAGTATTGGGGAAATTACAAGTAATTTTAACTTCTTTAACTGCCAAGTAATTATGGTATATTCGTTGTCCTGCAAGATTATCTTGAGCTACATATTCCCGAATTTCATCTCTAGTAATTCGACGGGGTGAAGATTCCTGCAACAGGTTTCGATATTGATCGAGATGAGTATGATATTTTCGTAAGTGTTCATATTTAGCCTCAACTACTGCACCTTTTTGGTTTTCAGGTAGTTTTGGTAAAGCATTACTAGCAAATTCGTTTAAGGTAATTGGTTTTCCTCCCAATTGTAATTGATTGTAGTAAGGCATTATCACCTCATCCAAAAACGAGCGCTCGGTATAAAACCAAACTTCACCAGAAGTTTCAAATTCTGCATTATGATGAATTGTACTGCGGACTCCCGTGCAATGCTGGCCACTGCCATCGGGAATTTCTGCTGCCGTTAGTCCAGTCAAACTTTGCAATAACCTACTTTTACCTTGTCCTGCTCGTCCAACTACAGCAATATTGAGAGTATCACGAGAGAAGCGAGTTTTGAGTTTGTAAAGAGTACCTAACTCGCTAGAAATATTACGTTGAATGGGAGATGTATTAATTTCCTTAAGTTGTCCAATTACTTTTGGATCGTCTACTTTATCAACTAACTCATCCCGATAATTTTCAAGTTTGTTAAGTGCTGAAGAAAGCAATTCTAGATTTTTCTTAACACCTTCAATTTTGTTTGCTAGAGGCTGACGCTGTTCTATGATAGCAGTAATTTGTTGGACTCTTGTACTCATAATTTTTTTGATAATCTAGTTAGCAATACCCACAGGCGAATCAAGAAACCTGGTTTTTTCCTAGATGTCTATTGTTAAAATCAACGATTTCTCCTAGAAACCGAGTTTCTTTACATTTTTTGATATAGTAGAATTCTAACTTTTGAAATTATCATCAGCAATAGTAGTATTTACCTAATCAAACTGATTTTTTATTGCGGTCGAATATGAAATTACATTAAGCAATATCAAATCAGATTAAGTTCGTTTAATTAATAATTAAAAGATCAGGACTTACGCAGCAAGCGCCATATCTAGTAGGGGCGAATGGCATTTGCTAACGCAAAGCTCCGCTTTATATGTTGCGGAGCAAAACGCCCTCTACAGATAGCGTATTGCCTAAGAATTTGCGTAAGTCCTGAAGATGTTTCTACAATAGTATTCTGCACCAATCACGCGATCGCACTCACAAGAATACTTTTTTTCAATCAAAATTAATCTTATTGAGAGGCTTTATTAATTAGTTAGAGTTTATATAAAAGCTCAATATAATCTTTAGAACTAGAATTTGTGGAGTATATATATTTCTATTATAAACTAAATCAAAAAAATTATCAACTACAATTGATACAGATTTCCATTAATTTACCCGATATATTCAGAATATAGATAGGGTTGATACAAAAATTCCTTTCTATTCCGGGGTTATTTGAAGAGTAGTCTCTAATTATTAATAAGGCGAATGGTATTCGCCCCTAGAGTTAAAGAAATAATTGCTTACTTTATTGCAACTACTTCTTATTTAGCTGAAAACGAGACTAATCTATATTAGGAATTTTAAGCAAGAAAATTCTACAAATAACTTGTATTAATTACCGAAAACCCTCAAAAATCTGGGTCGAGCTAGTGAAATTTTTTGACTCACCAGATTTTATGAATTTTACCAAAACTAATCAGGAGTGTTGATTATGGCAAAAATTGGTATCTTTTATGGTAGCACATCTGGCGTAACTGAAGAAATCGCTGAAGCATTGCGCGACAAATTCGGCGAAGAAATTTGCGATCTTTATAGTATGGAAGAAGATTATGACGAATATAGTCAACTTCTTGATTATGATTATTTATTATTGGGTTGTTCAACTTGGGGTGCTGGGGAAGTACAGAATGACTGGCGCGAACCACTTTTTGATATGGATATTGAAAAGCCTGATTTTACTGGAAAAACTATTGCCTTGTTTGGTGCAGCAGATCAAGTCGGTCATGGAAAGCACTTTGCTGGCGCACTGCAGCTTATGTGTGACCACTTCGAGAAGCTTGGTGCAACTATAGTGGGAGAGTTTCCTCTTGAAGGTTACAGTTTTGAACATTCTTCAGCAGTGCGTAATGGTAAATTCGTGGGTTTGCCAATTGATGAGGTTAACCAAAGTGAGTTAACTGAGGAAAGAATTACTCAGTGGGTTGAAGCATTACGCCCCATTTTTGTAGGCACGGAAAGTGCTGTTTTGATACCTGCTTAGATATTGAAATTTGAAGGTTGATATTAAATCTGGCTAACCATCTACGCTAAAGTTGTTACGAGTTGTTTAGAATAAATTCCTAAATTTGAGTATTTTTCGACTTCAGTAATAGCAACTTTTTAGCCGGAAATAGTAATATCTATCGCATCGTATGAAAATTTGTTTTGTTCGCATCTAAGTTCATCGTTCATCTCCTTTGGAGTTGGGGAATATTCCTCAACTTTTTTTTTGAATATTGATGTTTGCATTAAAGTGGATAATTTTCTCTTTAATGATGGATGCTCAGGAGAAAGTATGATTTTTTTAGTTGAATAAAAAGTCATGCTTAGGGGCGAACGACTCCTAATATATAAATTATCTCACAACTTTTTGGAAGATGCAAGGCAAAAAAAACTTTGCGCCTATTGAGCTTCACAAAATGATGATTTGGAGGCTGAAACGATTATTTTCTGTATTTCTGGGGTGAGCCTAGCATTCTATAGAAACCCTGTTTGTCTTTTTGTCAAAGTGGATAGTTTTCTATTGTTGATGGTCTGGAGAAAGCCCGGTTTTTTGCGTTGAATAAAAAGTCATGTGTAGGGGCGAACAACTCCCAATATATAAATTATCTCACAATTTTTTGGGGGATGCAAGACAAAAAACTTTGCGCCTATTGAGCTTCACAAAATGACAATTTGGAGCCTACAGCAATAATTTTCTCTTTAGTCTTTTTGTCAAAGTGGATAGTTTTCTATTGTTGATAGTCAGGGGAAAGTATGGTTTTTTGAGTTGAATAAAAAGTCATGCGTAGGGGCGAATAACGCCCAATATATAAATTGTCTCACAACTTTTTGGAAGATGCAAGACAAAAAAAACTTGCGTCGCCGTTCTAGAGCTTCACAAAATGATGACTGGAGGCTGAGGCGATTATTTTCTCTATTTCTGGGGTGAATTTTGTGAGATTTCTATAGAGAGAGGTTGAAAAATCAAGTGAGACCATGAAAAATTCAGTAGTTATATCAAGCAATAGCAGTTTGATTAGACGATAGGAGCCATGTTTGTAGTTTATTAATCAGAGCTTGAGTGTGATGATAAGCTACCATATCTCCTCCATCGCAGAAACATTTTGCTGCAGCTTGCCAATCTTGAATTGCTGCTTGATAAAGTCCCTGGTGGTGGTGTAATAGTCCTCGGTTTAAATAAGCTTGAGCTTCATGGGGATTAAGTTGTAGAGTTTTGCTAAAATCTTCCATTGCTCCTTCTATATTTCCCATCTTGCTACAGACACAACCTCGGTTTAAATAAGCTCTGGAATTATTAGCATCAATATTAATAGCATAAGAAAAATCTGCCATTGCCTTGTGCATTTTTTTTGACATTAAATATGCTAGACCTCGCTCATTATAGATATCTGCTCGATCAAAATTATTGTCTTGCTTGGTCTTTGCTAAAACTAGGTTATAGTCCAATACAGCTTTCTGATAATTTTTCAGTTCAAAATTAGCTAAACCTCGATTATATAAAGCACGAAAATCGTTATGATTTTGATTAAGGACTTTGGTATATTCTGCAATGGCCTGTTGGTAATTACCAATTTTGTAGTAAGCTAAACCGAGATTAAGATTTGCTTCAATATTATCTGGATTAATTTTTACTGCTTGGATACAGTCAGCGATCGCTTGCTGGTACTTTTCCCACTGAAGATAAACTAAGCATCTATTACTATAAGCACTGGCAAAGTTAGAATTAAGTTCTATTGCTTTGGTGAAATTATTAACTGCTTGTTCATAGTTTTTATCTTGAGTATTAGCTATACCTTCGGTGAAAAATTTTTGATAAATTCCGCTTTCTGAGCTAGCAGTTGCAGTTTTCATTGGTGGGGAGAATGAAGAAAAGATTACTGCAAAAACTATGCCAATACTTAGTATAAATCGATAAAAGTTGTTCATAATATCTGTGAAGATTGATAATAGTTATTGGCGATAATAAGCTATGGCTTTAACATTACAACAGTTTTCTGGTTGATGAGGTACAAAGTTTTATTGCTCTAGGCAACAGGCAACAGGCAACAGGCAACAGGCAACAGGCAACAGGGAATATAGGAATAAATAGTCTTATAGCTGTACCTCACTATCCTAAAAAGTGCTGTAAATGCTAATTATCCTCCAATAGTTTTTATTACAACTGATTATTCGATATCTATCTAAATTTATTATATTTATTTCAATATTAGGCGTTAGTGAATTTAGCTATGATTTTAGTACTGAGGGAATAGGGAATAGGTAGATACTTTAAATACAAAGTCCCTACAGATTATTTCGTTTACGGGTTGCTCGGGAGTAAGTAATGAAAGGAGTATTCATAATTCTTATGTTGATTACGGTTATTCCAAATATCTTAATTCTTATGTTGATTCACCAACGCCCAATATTAATATTGGGGTGAACATCTAGAGCAAACTCAGCAGTTTCTTTCGCTCTAAATTTTCACCCCAACTAACTATTTAAAGAAAAATTTATTAGGACGAGAAAATTTTCAATTGTGAAGTAGAAAATTATTCTCGCTAATACTTTAATGACTTACATACACAGAAAGCGGGTGCGTATGTGTAGACTTTTGATACTTTTTGAAGACAGTCAGAACTTTCTGAGAAACAGAAGCAATTTTTGATTAAACAATAACTACTTTGTTTTTATGACTGTTGATAGTCACCGAACAAGTCCACTCGAACTTATTTCAAGATGAAGCTAATTTTTTATCTAAATTATTTCCATTTGTCAGCTTGATCTACAACATAAGCGACAACATCTTCAATATCATTAGGTTTTAGACGACCTTTGAAAGCTGGCATTGCTCCCTTACCATTTGTGACTTGATAGGTTACTGCTGCTACACTATCTTCTTTAAAACCTTTGAGATATTTTGTTAGGGCATCGGTTTTTAGAGTTTTCGGAGCCATGATTGTATTGCGACCACCCAAATGGCAAGCGTTACAATTACCTTGAAATATCTGCTTTCCATGAGCTAAGTCTGCAGCTAAAGCGGGGGGTTGTACAGCAACAACAAAAAAAGTTATGGCCAATACCACAATTGATAGTAATTTCTTCAATTTTGTTCTCCTCTCTCAATACAAATACAGAAAATTATTAAATCTGCGTTTTTGATTGTAAATTACGCCTCTATATTAAGTCAAACGACAAGCTGTCAAACATAAAAATCAAATTAATCACGATCAAATAGTTTTGAATGCTACATTTTTAATTTGTGCTGATACTTTAAAGTGCTTTATAGTAGAAAGAACTAATGAAGAATAAAGAAGGAAAGTAAGCATTCAGCCATCAGCATTCAGCCATCAGCTATTGCTTTTAGTTTGATATAAAAGCTTTACCGAAGAATTAATAATTAAATAATTAAATAATTAAATAATTCGCGCCTTGAAGCCTCCTCTTTCAAGGGGAAACAAGAAAAAATTTTCTTTTTATCAGGAAAGGCAGAGGGCAGGAGGCAGAAGGCAGAAGGGAATTATCATTTTCTTTGTGGGTTTAATACCCCACCGTCAACGGGGGTGTTCACGCATTACTTGGGGGAGCGAATCCCCATGTAATTTTCCTCCTGTCTCCTGTCTCCTGTCTCCTTCTTCAATCAATCAATTCCGTTTTAGGGAGAGGTAATTATCAATTATCAATTATCAATTATCCATTATCCATTATTGAATAATTTATCATAATTAAGGTATGAAAGTAGGTTTATAGGGAATAGAAAATACCGAAGTTGGAAATAGGGAAAAGTTAATATTAACAAGTAGTTCAAACAATCCAAAATACAAAATACAAAATTATTAAATCATACCCACCCATCAGCAACGCCCAGAATTTATACTTACTATAAAAGCTGGCTGAAACAGCCTATATTCATTAAAAATCTGTTATCAGAGCTGAGAGCAGACAGCGAGCTAGCTGAATGCTTACGAAGGAAAATTCTTACGTTGTCTGAGCTTTAAAGTTTTTAACTGTCCTAAGCTTTTTTTTCGACTGCTATTTTAATAATAAAAATAATTATTCTCCCCCTAAAATATCTAAATCACAAGAATTAATTGTTGAA
>NZ_JAAHGK010001380.1:0-1926 GCF_010672505.1 Okeania sp. SIO2B9
TGTTTATAATTCTATCAACACTTCAATAGACTTGTCGCTTTATAACTTAAAAAACTCCCAAAAACCCTGGTATGTCAGGATTGTAGCTATTTAGGGAAAAAATGCTTAGAATTATTGCTCTGTCTAGGTTGGAGTAATTTTTTCCCTCTATTTAGCGACAACTCTAATATTAAATCAGA
The DNA here is from genome assembly GCF_010672505.1 of Okeania sp. SIO2B9. Lineage (NCBI taxonomy): Bacteria > Bacillati > Cyanobacteriota > Cyanophyceae > Oscillatoriales > Microcoleaceae > Okeania > Okeania sp. SIO2B9. The sequence goes on from NZ_JAAHGK010001380.1 coordinate 180, forward strand.
CCATCTCCCCCACTCCCCCACTCCCCTATTCACCATCTCTGCCATATTACAAATCTCGGTGAGTAAATACCTTAGGGCGATCGCCAGAATAAGTAGCAGCAATATGACCATCACCTACAACTTGATATTTATAAGTTACTAACCCTTCTAAACCTACTGGACCTCTTGGTGGCATTTTCTGAGTACTAATTCCTACTTCAGCTCCAAAACCATAACGGAAGCCATCAGAAAACCGAGTCGAACAGTTATGGAATACTCCCGCCGCATCTATTTGAGCCAGAAATAATTCTGCGGTTTCTCTATCCTCAGTTACAATAGCATCTGTATGTCCAGAACCATAAGTATTGATGTGAGCGATCGCTGACTCTAAATTATCTACTACCTTAATTGACAATACTAAATCGCTGTATTCTGTTGCCCAGTCTACTTCTGTCGCCACCTTTACCGACGGTAAAATCTTCCGAGTAGCTGCATCACCTCGTAACTCTACCTGATGCTTTTCCATCATTGGGAAAACCTCTGTCAAAAACTTGTCAGCAATATCAGTATGAACTAACAAAGTTTCCACTGCATTACAAGCAGCAGGATACTGAGTTTTTGCATCCACAGTAACTGCAACTGCCTTTTGAATATCCGCTGACTTATCTACATAAACATGACAAATTCCTTCAGCGTGACCCAAAACAGGAATTTGAGTATTTTCCTGTACAAATTTCACAAAAGAATTAGAACCTCTGGGAATAATTAAATTGACATATTTATCTAACTTCAGTAACTCCAGAGTTTCCTCTCGCGTAGTTAACAACTGTACTGCATCAGGATTAACAGAAGTTGTTGCCAGTCCTTGACGAATTGCTGTAACTAACTCTTGACATGAATTCGTTGCTTCTTTACCTCCTTTGAGAATGACACCATTTCCTGATTTAATTGCCAAAGCTGAAATTTGAATTACAGCATCAGGACGAGCTTCAAAAACCACACCAATAACTCCCAATGGACAAGTAATACGTTTGAGAATTAATCCTTCATCTAATTCTCGATGTATTTGCACCGTACCAACTGGGTCAGCCAAAATAGAAACATTCCGTAGACCTGCGATCGCACTGTTAAGTTTGGCCTCATCCATTTTCAATCGATTATAAAGAGGTTTAGCAATGCCATTGGTTTGAGCTATCTGACAGTCAAGTTTATTTGCTGCTAGAATTTTTGGTGCTGCGGTTTCCAGTGCTTGGGCGACTGCTTCAATTGCTTGATTTTTTACTTCTGTGGATAAACCTGCCGATTTTTGTGCTGCTTGACGGGTTGTTTTGGCTATTTCAGTCAAAGAAACTTCTATAATCATCGTCTTTTTGGGATTTTTTTACGACTTATTTTATCATTATACTGCTTTGGTCTAATAATTATTAATGATCTTGTGATTGATATTAATTATTAAATTTATATCTCAAGTTTTAAATGAATTTTATTGAGCAAAAAAAAATTTGTGAGGGGATAAAAGTACAGGATATTTAATGTAAGTGTGGCACATCAATCAAAATTAATGTTTTGCTCTATACTCTAAATTAATCACACTCAATTAAAACTATTTAATCTCAACTAAAATATGCTGAATTATTTTCTATTTCAGATATTTTTTGATTATTTAAAAGCTATTTATGGAAAAAATAAGTATATATTATTTGGCATATTTTTATATTATTTTTTTCAAAAAATGTTATCAGATCAGGCTTTAAAATCAAGCAATATA
>NZ_JAAHGK010001381.1:0-1925 GCF_010672505.1 Okeania sp. SIO2B9
TACTTACTCTCCACAATTATTGGCATTTTTTTAGTGTGAAAAATCGGTATAAAAGAAAATTAAATTCATAAATTATTAGTTAAATATCCTGATTGTATCTTTAATATTCGTATCAGATAATAGACACTATCACACGGATTTGACCTATGCAAAGTTATACAGCGATTATTCTTTCTTTTTTATTATTACTAGGTAATACTCCTAGTAGCAAAGCTTTAGTCATTGAAAATGAAGTGGCATTTTCTTCTATATTTTTCAGAGGATCTGCTAGAACTAAAACTCATCAAGATAATGCCAAAAAGGGAAATATACGAGCTTTTGTAAACACAATTAGTACTTCTGATTTTGATTGTGAGGTTGAAAATGACAAATGTCCTCATCGTGGTAGTGGACGCTGAAGCTTATCAAAATGTCTCTTTCTGTATTAAGTTTTAATTCTTAATTACATCTTTGTTAAAGTTACTTAAGGCTTTGGTTTTACGATCTTAACTCTCTAAAAATTTGTCAAAAATTCTCTTGTTAATTAACGAGAGAATTTTATTGTTTAATATCGTAGTAAGCTATGGGGTATTTAAACTATATAACTTCAGACCTTTAAGTGTTAACAGAGAACATCAAATCTCAATGCATTATTAACCTTAGTAACCATTGATACTACTGCTATTTAAGTGTTATCTATAGTACTTTTGTATGTTATATTGATATAAATATGCATGTCAGTCAAAAGTACACAGGGTGTAAAAATCTACTAAGATAACAATCTATTCGCACACTTAATTTGCGTGCCTGCTCTTACGCCAAATGCAAAAAGTCTCAAAGAAATATACTTGCTTGGTGCAAGAGTTATATTTGGCTGAATTTCTATTATTGAATTATCATCATAGTCAGCATATTTTTAATAGAGGATGATACTATGCCTCTTAAGTTTTTGTTATTTTGGGGATTGTCATGAAAAATGATACCGATCTGATTAATAGCCTTAGCCCCAGTGCTATGGATCAGATTATGTTATATTTAGCATTTAGTGCCATGAGGACGAGTGGGCATCGTCATGGAGCTTTCTTGGATGCAGCTGCAACTGCGGCTAAATGTGCGATTTATATGACCTATATTGAACAAGGTAAAAATCTGCGCATGACAGGACATCTGCATCACATAGAACCTAAACGGGTTAAAGTAATTGTGCAAGAAGTAGAAGAAGCGCTCACTAAAGGTAAACTACTAAAAATGTTGGGTTCTCAAGAACCTCGCTATTTGATTCAGTTTCCCTATGTGTGGCTCGAACAATATCCTTGGAATCCTGGGCAATCAAGGGTTCCTGGTAAAAATCTTACTACTGAGGAAAAGCGATATACTGAAACTAAACTCCCCCCAAATATGCCTGATGCCAAATTGATTAATTCTTTTCAGTTTATGGAGTTAATTGAGTTTTTACACAGGCGGTCTCAGGAAGATTTACCACCAGAACGCCGAATGCCTCTAAGTGAAGCTTTAGCAGAACATATTAAACGTCGCTTGATTTATTCTGGTACGGTAACTAAGATAGATTCTCCTTGGGGAATGCCTTTTTATGCCCTCACTCGCTGTTCTTATTCTCCAGAAGATGAGGAGGAACGCACTTATATCATGGTCGAAGAGACAGCTCGTTATTTCCGTCTGATGAAGGATTGGGCAGAACAAAACAACAAGGTAATGCGTATTTTGGAGGAGTTTGATATTTCTCCAGACCGCTATGAGCAAGCTAAAGAAGAGTTAGACGAAATCATTAGACATTGGGCCGATCGCTATCATCAACCAGACGGAAAACAAATGGTAGTACAGATGGTTTTTGGACCCAAGGATGATTAGTCTAATTACTTGTAAATTCCGATCATTGAGGAGTTAGAAGTTTTCTAGCTCCTGATTTAATTTAATTTTAAAGTGAA
>NZ_JAAHGK010001382.1:0-1924 GCF_010672505.1 Okeania sp. SIO2B9
CTCCTGTTGTATTTTCTCAGCTATTTTTTGAGTTAGAAATTAGCATATTTGAAGCAAAATTTCAATTAAATGGTGCTAGGTTTGAATTGATAGTAGGTAAGCATTCAGCTATTAGCAATCAGCTCTCAGCAATAAAAATGAATGAACCAGGTATTTGCTTAACTTCTACTACATTTTTGAACAAAGAATTGAAGCACAAGAACAACGAGCTTAAATTCCCCACTAAAGGCAATAAAGCTGATAGCTGACCGCTGACCGCTGACCGCTAAATGCTTACGATAGTAAAAATCGAAAAGTGGAGATTTATTGACAAAATCGGGAAGTAGAAATATGGGAAAATCCTAATTGTTAATCTGGGAAAAATGTATTGCCGGGATTTATTTTAGATTTGACAGAAGTTTGGGATTAGGTAATGGGAAGTTATCATACTGTAGGTTGGGTTCAACGGTAGTGCAACCAAAAAAAAATCAGATATCGTGTTGTTTTTATCCTGCGAATAACCGCCCTAAAAATTTTCAACCCAAGCTACTAAATGTAAAATCTTGCTTTAAATTTAGTAATAATTGAGCGATTCCACCTGATAATTGTAAGCTGACTACTGATAACTAAGTGCCAATTTGTAATGAAACCATACCAGAAAATTAAAATCCAAGAATGTCACGAACCACTCATCCCAATTCCCTTAGAAAAATTTGCCACTGAATCACCCCATCCCTATGAAAAATTAGGCGCACCTTATCATTTATCTCCAGCAAATTCACCTTATTTTTTACGTCAAAAAGTATTAGATAGTTTGATAGCAGCTCAAACAAAACTACAACAAAAATATCCCAGTTGGCACATCCAAATATTTGATGCTTATCGCCCCATTGCTGTACAACAATTTATGGTAGATTACACTTTTGTAGAAACAGTAAAAGCTGAAGGTTTAACATTAGATAGTCCGGAGTTGACAGAAGCAAAACGTCAAGAAATTTTAGAGTTAGTTTATCAGTTTTGGGCTGCTCCTAGTCTAAACCCCGCTACCCCACCACCTCATAGTACGGGTGCTGCTGTGGATGTAACTTTAGTGGATGCTAATGGCAAAACTGTTGATATGGGTTCTCCTATTGATGAGTTGTCTCCCCGCTCTTACCCGAATCATTTTTTGGGGAGTAAAAATGAGGAAGCTCAGAAATATAATCAACATCGACAGTTATTGGCAGAAGTAATGTTATCGGTGGGGTTTCAGCAACATCAACAGGAATGGTGGCATTTTTCTCTGGGCGACCAAATGTGGGCTTGGTTGACAAGTAAAGAGAATGGTGAAAGTGAGGTTGTGGCACGGTATGGGCGAGTAAATTGAAACAGTTATAGTAGAGGAAAGAAGGAAGAAGGAAAAATCTTGTATTGTCTGAGTTTTAAGCTTTTGATCTGTCCGCGCCCTTTGCTTGGACTGCTATATCAGTTAGCCTCCTGGGTTGAAACTGTGTTAACAGGCGTTATGGTGTAGAATTCAAACCTGCCACCAAGGTATATCACTAACTTTAAAAATATAGTTGGGATTTTAAAGCCAATGTTAAAAATATCAACTTTTAATTGATGATTGATTAATGATAAATTAAAGACTAATATTTACTTGTACTTAAAACAACCGTGAAATTTTTTATCCCCTAGTTAAAAATGGGGGTTTTCAAATTCTTTAACTTTTCTGGTTAATTAAAGAAAATCTAAAATTATCATAAGCTGTAACATTTTGATAGTGAGAAGTTACAGCTTATATAAAAGTCTTTTCAGAAAAATAACTTGTTTATGAGTTTTGAAAATCAAATATTATCTCCGCTTCGATAGAATAAATTATCGACCCAGTCCACTCCACAAAGAAGCTGGATGGGGGATAACATTAGATTCAACTTGAGGGCTTTGTTCAGAGGATTGAGTTAGA
>NZ_JAAHGK010001383.1:0-1924 GCF_010672505.1 Okeania sp. SIO2B9
TGGGCTGTGCTTGAACGTGGTGATAATATACCAGGAGAAGATTCTATTGAGCCAATAGTCACTATTAATACTTTCACTCCCAATATCACAGAAGGACAAACAGGTCAATTTTTTGTTAATATTAATAGTCTTCAAAATAACGACATTGTGGTTAATTATGCTGTTGACGGTACAGCTACCAATGGTTTGGACTATACAACCATACCATTGAGTGTGCTTATTCCTGCTGGAAGCACCAGTGTACCTATTGATATTAATGCCATAATAGAAGATGATGTAATTGTTGAACCTGTAGAAACAGTTAATCTAACTCTTCAAGATAGTGATACTTACAATTTAGGTGAGATTAATACTGCTCTATTAATATTAATGATATTGAGACACTTCCTTTGCCATTGCCAGTAGTCGCTGTCAATACTATTAACCCCAATATCACAGAGGGAGGAGTACCTGGTCAATTTATTTTCAGCATTAATAGTCCTCAAAATAACAATATTGCTATTAATTATACTATTGGCGGTACAGCCACCAATGGTATAGATTATCAAGCAATAACATTACCATTTGTGACTATTCCTGCGGGAACTAACAGTGCAGTTATTAATATTAATTCCATAGCAGATGGAATTCCTGAACCTGTAGAAACAGTTAACCTAAATCTTCAACCTAGTGGGAATAATAGCTACATAGTTGGTGGGGTAAATGCTGCTACTATTAATATTAACGATACACTTGCTGTTAGAGAAATTGACTTTGATAGTGCTGGTGATCTACGGGAGTACCCTATCGATCCTTTAACAGGAGTAACATTTAATAATGCCTTGGGAATAGTTAGTTTCGCCCAGACAGGTAGTGGTAATTTTACTGACTCTGTAGTAGATGTAAATCCTGCTAGTCAAGGTAGAGCTATTACTTACTCTCAGGGAAATTCAATTATTATGAATGTGCCTGATGGTTTCTCAGAATTATCATTCCGTTATGCTTCTCCTTTCGTTAATCATCAAGTAGTTGTCTATGATGGTCCGAATGCTACTGGAAATGTCTTAGCTAATGAAATTCTAGATCGAACTTCTGATTCCTTAGCAACTCCTGGCGCTTATGTTTTAACTCCTGAAGAGCAACAAATTAATTTTAACGGATTTGCTCAATCTGTCAGTTTTGGCAGCGAACCTAATAAATTAATTATTGATGATATTAGGTTATTTGGTTAATAGACATTATTGATAGTGTACTAAATTTTAAAGATAAGAGTCCATATTGTAGGGGCGCAATTCGGAGTTTGGCGTTAGCCAATGGCATTTGCCCTTAACCATTGTATAACGACAATAGAACTATATTATATCATGTTCGGTAGAACAGTAGCCAACGGATTTGATATAACCAGGACTTACGCAGAAACTCTACATATAGTAGGGGCAAATGGCATTCGCCTTCTACAGGTAGCGTATTGTCTAACAATTTGCGTAAGTCCTGATAACTTTTAACTTCTAATACCAATTTAAAAAAAGAATGCTACAAAAAGGTAGATATCGATCGGGTACGCTTAAAAATAGCTAGTTCAGTTCATTTGAGATAGTTATCTCTATTTTTTTTCCCTTTTTTTCAAAATTTATCCCTTTTTCCTTCTTCCTTCTTCCTTCTTTCTTACTTCTACCATTTGTAACAAACATTTATTAAATTGGTATAACTTTTAACTTTTGAATGCATGACTTTTGACTTTTGACCTTATGACTAATTTCCAGCTCGCCCTTCAGCTTCACCAAACAATATAAAATGTTCAAACCCACTGTTAAAAATACCATTTTCTACTGCTAAGGCTACACCAGGATTAGATGCTAGATAAAATCGTTCATCAAATGCAGTAGTTCTTTCATCGCGTCCTTCAAAAAAACCAACATTAATAAAATGATCGAACCCACTATTA
>NZ_JAAHGK010001384.1:0-1921 GCF_010672505.1 Okeania sp. SIO2B9
CGAAGAGTGCAGACCCGCTCCGAAGATCGCCATCCAACCCTACGGGAAGCTGCGCTAACGACCGCTTATTATCCCCTTAAAAGGGGAGGCGGATACCCACAATTTTTCGGTAATTAGTATTGGGAATGCGCTCCAATAGCTAAATTGATGGAATAGTGATCAATAAAGAACTGTATCTAGCTACTAACTCCCGACTTCTTCTTCACATACTGCAAAAGTAGTAGATAAGTATTCAAGGCAACATATGCAAGACGACCATTTTTTTTACCTACGACATATCACTTACGACATATCACTTACGACATATCATTTACGACATATTACTTAGTTTTCTTCAATAATCACAGAGAAGTCGATCGCTGTTTATGATATTAGGATTAGTTTGCAAATAATCATATACTTGTTGACAAGCTTCTATTAACAAATCATCTAGATTCAAATTCCATAAAATAATCTTGCCATCGGAACCAAATGAAAAACGCTCGCTCCTGAAACTACGAAGCGATCGCTCTTATCTAATATATTTATAACTTTAGTAATTCTATTTGCGCTTTAACTTGGAACCAGCACCAACAGCACCAACAACTAATAAACCTAAAATTGAAGCAGGTTCAGGTGTTGATTGAGATGGTTCAAATTGTGCAAAAGTGATATTATCAATTCCAGTTCCTGTATCTCCCCTTCCATTAACACTATAAACAATAGACAAAGATTTGATAGCATTTGAATTACCACTAATGCTGAAAGTATCAAGAGTTTCTGAACTTACCGGACCTGTGGAACCTAGAAAGTCCTGAGAATTAATAACAGTAGAAAAACTATCAGAAAATACTGTTACAGTCGCTACACCAGGACCACCGTTGAAAGATAACGCATCTAAATCTAGAAGGTCTATACTAACTTCTGATACAGCTTGACTAAATTCAATAAAGTAGTTACTAGCTCCCGATCCTGACAACCCATCTGTCAGGAAGAAATTGCCGATTTCAGACTGAAGACTAGCACCATCACCAAAACTAAAACCAGTTACTGGATCTCCAATCTCTGCAATTTCAGGAAGTAACGACCAACAAAAACAACAAAACCACCGTGCGAAATTTCTCTTCTGGCAACCTTTTTCTCAACCTACTACCAAGATTTATCCCTATAGCAACTGGCAAAATACCCACTACAGCAATACCTAACAAAGATGGCTGCAGCAATCCAATTTTGCCCAGTAGAAACAGCATAATCATACTTGAAAGGGTAAAAGAAAGATTGATCGCTTGTACAAAAGTTTCTTTATTTAGGTCTAAAGCGAGTAAGAATGGCAAAATAGGCATAATCTGAGAACCGGTGATACCATTTATTACTCCTGTTGTCAATCCTACAGGAACAGTCAGCCATGTTCTCATTTTCTCAGAAAGGATAATAGATTTTGAGCGCAATGCCCATAGAGCATAGAAAAATAAAATAGCTCCTAGAATAGCTCGACTAATTGTACCTTCTATAGAATTGAGAACGTATACCCCCAGAAGTAACCCTGGGAAAGTGGAGACATAGATAGGCCAAAAATTACTAAGTGCATCTTGAAACTTTCCAGTTTGTGCCATCACTAGGAGGTTACTTGAGAGGGAAGGTACAATAACTAAAGGTATAGCTATTTTCGGATCGAGAAAGGTTGCCATAGTAGGCAAACATATAGTTGAAAAACCTAATCCTGTAATTCCTTTGAGAAAAGCTGCAAAGAAAAATGATAAAAATATGGAAACCACTGTCTGGAGATTCATTTGTCATATCAAGTGTGGATAATTAGTTATAGCGCTATGCGCAAGTCAGAAGTCAGCAAAATTAATGTCAAGTTAGATTTCACAAATAATATTATGTCCGGTAGCATCGTTTGTGTATAAAATTAAGGTGACACTCTTGAGAAAACCTTCTG
>NZ_JAAHGK010001385.1:0-1917 GCF_010672505.1 Okeania sp. SIO2B9
CCACATTGAAGAAGGAGACAGGAGACAGGAGACAGGAGACAGGAGGAAAATTACATGGGGATTCGCTCCCCCAAGTAATGCGTGAACACCGTGTAGAGGGTGGGGTATTAAACCCACAAAGAAAATGATAAAGAAGAATGCTGGGGACGACGTAATCAACATATATCTAAAATTATTAATACTAAAGTAATAGCGATCGCCACTTCAATGTTCAATTTACTGCCATAGGCCACAACTCTATTTATATTTGGCAATAAACTAGCACCCAATAGTAATAAAACTCCCCATCGTATAAAAATGGAGCGAGGTTTGGAAAACAACCAAAAACTCATGGCCACAGTAAATCAAGCTAAAAATAGATTCCAAGACATGAATCTGCTATTACCTTCTAGAAATTGCCAAGCTGTGTTTATTACATTGATTATTTCAGCTTTCATTCATAACTCAAAAATGTATGTACAAGCATTCTACAATCCTAACTAAGATGAAATTAAGATTTTCAGGTATTCTCTAATTAGGTTCCACTGGTGTTTCATACAAACATTTATTATTATAAATAATATCCGAACGAGCTACTATAAGCCAGCAGTAACATTTTCAAGTAAGAAAGTGAATAATAACTACAAACTTTCATCAAATTTATTTGATTCAAGAACAAATAATATCAGCATAAAAATAGATAATGACTACAAAACTCACAAAAAATAATTCTCTTCTAGAGCAATTACAAAATAAAATTTATAATTACAGTAATCATGTCGATTATCTAGAAATTCGCCTAGAACAAAGTGAATCAACTACTATTTCATTTTCTGCCCTACAATTAAATACAATTAACTCTCATTTTTCCCTTGCCGGAAGTATTCGTACTTGCCACAAAGGAGGATGGAGTTTCGTTACTTTCAACAATATTTCAGAACTATCAAATAGAATCGAAGAAGCAATTTCTCACGCTTATTTAATAGGAAAAGAAAATACTCAGCTAGCTCCCATTGAACCTATTCAAGATTATGTAGTAGTCAAATTTGGCCGCGACCCCCGTGACATATCTTTAGAAGAAAAGCGACAATTAATTGAAACCTACAATCAATTATTGCTACACTTCGATCCTCGAATTCAGACCACAAATGTCAGTTATCGCGATCGCTTTGCTATTACTTATTTTGTCAATTCTATCGGAAGTTGCATAGCACAAGAACGCCTAGATGTCAATAGCAAATTCAGAGCCATTGCTTGTGGAGTAGGCAGTTTAGTTAAACAGGGCATCAAATATATCAGTTCTCGTACAGATTATCACACTCTCTGCGACATTGATAACCAAGTTATCGGGGCAGCAGAACAGGCCATCCGTCAACTAGAGGCAAAACCCGTTAAAGGTGGACAATATACTGTATTGTTAGACCCTTATATGGCAGGTGTATTTATTCACGAAGCTTTTGGTCATCTTTCTGAGGCAGACTCTATTTATGAGAACCCCCAGATGAAAGAGTTACTAAAATTAGGTAAACCAATAGGTATAGAAAAGTTGAATGTAATAGATGATGCTACTATTGATGGTTTGAGTGGTTCTATAAAATATGACGATGAAGGTGTTCCTGGACAGCGCAAATATTTAATCAAAAATGGAGTATTAACAACTCGTCTGCATAATCGAGAAACTTCTGGAAAAATGAGAGAAACACCTACAGGAAATGCTAGAGCTATAAATGCAATGTATCCACCTATTGTCAGGATGACTAATACAGCGATTGAAACAGGCGATCGCCCTGTTGAGGAAATGATTAAAGATATCGATCGAGGGGTTTATGCCATAGGAAGTCTAGGTGGCCAAACTAATGGAGAAATGTTTACATTTGCTGCGGCAGAAGGTTATATGATTCGTAAGTAGAATCATTACCGATCGCTTCAATATCTTTG
>NZ_JAAHGK010001386.1:0-1915 GCF_010672505.1 Okeania sp. SIO2B9
TAGACTCTGCTCTGAAGACTATTATTTATATGAAATAGGTAATCTGAAATATTGTAGCTTTTTGCTAAGACCTGCAAAATATAGGTGGGTCTGGTAATATGTGAAGATTCACTGCCCCTCCCCAAGAATTTAATTTTCCTTTATTACAACCACCTGTTACTCCTTTTGCTTCTAATGCTAAAGTATGGCTTCCTTTTGTAATAAAACCTATATCCTTTTTTACAGATTTATAATTATCTATCTTATATTCTTCACGTCCTTTAAGTTTGTTATCAACATAGAAATAGATTATAACCGTACTAAAATGACCAGGAGGAACGATATATTCAGCGTATAATATTCCATCTTCCTTTACTTTTATTTGTTCTTCGTGACGAGGTGTACAAAGTTGACCATTGCTTGTATATTCTATTCTTTTATTCCCTAATTCCTGAAGCAATTTTATCTCTTTGGTAGCATTTGATTAACTACAGTATTGACCAATTGCTGCTATTAATGCAGCAATTATTACTGCAGTTCCACCAATTAGTAGCAACAATTATTTGTGTTCGAGAACTTTCGTTGTTAGAAGTAATCTAAATTTAAACCTTAGTTGTAATAAGTAATTAAATTTTAGCTCTTTTAGCACAGAAATAAAGCCCAAGCATAGTTATAGCAATACTTTTTATTCAAAATTTACAATTATTCTAATTTTTAGAATAAACTATTAACGCTAAACAACAATCGCCAATCATATCATTTCTTATAAAATCGCTAATCTATAATCAAATATGTCAAATCTTTTAATATCCAAATTAAAAATTAGTAAATTTTTATCGATTTTACATAAAAATTTGATAAATCGAAGCTGGATATTCTGGTTTGGTTTAAGTTTAGCTATTGTCTTAATTTATGGTTTTGAATCTCTCAAATTTTCCCTCAAAAGTGAATATTTTATTCAAGATGATGCTCGACAACATATATTTTGGATGCGTCGTTTTTTAAATGCAGAATTATTCCCTCAAGATTTCATTGCTGACTATTTTCAATCAGTAGCTCCATGGGGATATAAAACTTTTTATTCGCTCATCACATCTTTAGGCATCGACCCTATTTTTTTAGGTAAATTATTACCAATATTTCTCGGATTAATTGCGACAATTTACTGTTTTGGAATAAGTTTACAAATTCTACCTATTCCTGCCGTAGGTTTTTTTAGTTCACTCATTTTAAATCAAACTTTATGGATGGAAGATGACTTAGTTTCTGCTACTCCCAGAGCATTTTTATATCCACTTTTTTTAGCATTCCTATATTACCTACTCCGAAATTCCTTCTTTCCTGTATTAGTAGTGATCGCTCTCCAAGCTATTTTTTATCCTCACACTGTTTTACTATCAGTAACTATCTTAACTATTCGACTATTTTCCTACGATAAAAAACGGTTAAAATTTACTTCAGTCCGATTAAATTATTACCTCTGGTTAGGAGCAATAATAACTGCTGCAATTATACTTCTACCATACAAGTTTTCTGCTACGGAATTCGGGTCAATTATTACTGCTGCGGAAGCTAAATTACAACCAATTTTTAATTATGATGATGGAAACTATGGCAGAGCATTCTTTTTTCACGAAAATCCTTTGATTTTTTGGCTAATAGGACCGAGGAGTGGCATATTATTTTTAGGGTTTTTACCTCCACTAGCGATCGCCTCATTATTCTTACCTTTTGTACTTGGAAAAAGTCAAAAATTTCCTCTGGCAAAACAGGTTTCTTTAAAGGTAGAAATATTAGTTCAAATTTTACTAGCATCTATGGGGTTATTTTTCCTCGCTCATGCTTTTTTGTTTCAGCTTCATTTTCCCAACAGATATATTTATCATAGTATGCGAGTAATGATACCAATAGCTACTGGTATTGCTTTAACAATATG
>NZ_JAAHGK010001387.1:0-1911 GCF_010672505.1 Okeania sp. SIO2B9
GTGTAGTTAAGAAAAAAATGTCTATTAGAATTGGTATGGGCATTCACTCAGACGAAGTGGTTAGTGGTAATATTGGCTCTAGTAAGCGTATGGAGCTAACTTCTATTGGAGATGGTGTTAATCTAGCTTCTCGCCTTGAAGGTACAAGCAAGCAGTATGGTACAGATTTGGTCATCAGTGATAATACTTATCAACCTTACAAAGATATGCTTTGGGTTCGGGAACTAGACCTAATTACTGTGAAGGGAAAAAGTAAGCCTGTTAGAATATATGAACTGTTAGGCTTTAAGGAAGGGGATCTGAAGCAAGAGCTAACGGAGAAACAACACCATATAGTTGAACATTATCATCAAGGACGAGAGTATTACTTAAGACCATCCAAAGAAAAAAATTTAACAGACCTCTCTATAAAAGAAGCTTTTGCACTAGCTGAAGCTGAATTTAAAGAAGTATTGAAAATCGATCCAAACAACAAAGCTGCTAAGTTGCACCGCGATCGTTGTCAGCTATTTCAGGCCGAGCTTCCTCCAAAAAATTGGGATGGAGTCTGGAATTTAACTGAAAAGTAAACAATATCTATCTAAATAAGAATAGAATGTTAACTCTCATTTTGAAAAAAAACTAGCCCTAGTTATGACTAATTTAAATTCCCACTACTCAGATACTGAGTGGATAGAGCAGATTCATCAATTATTATTTGAGATTGTCCGTACTTCCTTGTCGGATAAGCCTAAACTACCAGAAAATCTTGCAGAAAAAGCTCTACCACTAGCACAGAAAGCAAAAATTATTCAAGAAAAAGCTGATGGCCAAGTTATTCCTCCAGATTCATTAGAATGGGTAGAAAAAGTCCGTCAACTTTTGTTGGATTTATCTCGTGCTTCTTTGGCAGATATACCTAGACTACCTGTAAGTATGGGTCAAAGATCTCTGGTACTGGCACAAACAGCTAAAGAGATTAAGGACAAAGTTGTTGAAAAAAAATCGTAGTTCTTAACAATCAAAGTTTAGGGCTATTCCCAAGAAATCATAATACAGCTTGTATTGCTACTAACAATTTTAAGTTTTTTAGAAGCTTTCTCAATATGGAATCAGATAGTCAACCTGCCAGTTACTCAGACGATGAACCTCCTCAAAGAATTGCAAATATTTTGGGAACAGCGATCGCTGTTCTGACTCTGGCCTTGCCTTTATTGGCCATTAGTCGTTATTCTCATCGTAATATAAATGTGATTCCTCAAACCTCTTATGAATTGTCTGGGTATGAATGATTTCCAACCAAATTTCTAAGAACTTTAGTTTCAATTTTTATCAATTTTTCAAGAATACTGCGACGCGGTAGATTTTTTCATAAAGCAGTAGGCAGGATGATCCATGAGGAAATTTATAGTTGATCTTTGTATTATTTTCGATTATAAATTTTTCCTCTAAAACCTACCTAAAAGTCAACTTTATGCTTGATTTAGACTTGAATATATAGTCATTTAACTTTAGATTGAGACAAAGCTTTCTTGCTATGAGGGAGTTTCAGACGAAAAAACGTCTCATTTTTAAGTTAAACTACTATAATTTTCATCTGTACACATATACTATTTATATTGAATTAGGGTTTGCTGAAAAAGTCTTTTGGCAGGGGTAGGAGTCAGGAGGGATAGGGAATTTAGAGGAGGTAGTCGGATATATTTATCCCTTTATTTTTTTTGCCATAGTTAGCCAAAAATCGTAACTTTTTGGCCACTTAATCTTAAAAAATTGCACTTTTTTTCGCTCTAAAAATTCTAAAACCTTTATTTGTAAATGCTTTTATATTTAATCAGCAAGCCCTAATTAAGTAGTAATAATAAATAACTGATTAACCGAAAATAGCCTGTATTAATTTAAACAATGTAATATAAATAAAATATTCAATAA
>NZ_JAAHGK010001388.1:0-1911 GCF_010672505.1 Okeania sp. SIO2B9
GACATAAAAAAATTCTGGAAGCAAGGGGAAGACGAAGGAATTTGGCCAATTTTTCATCTAAAAAAAACAAATGTTAGGCAAAAAGTGTTGAAAAAAAATAGTTAAAGATCACAAATGGGACATCTTTCTTTCTGATTCTGGAATAATTATCATAACGGAAGAAAATAAAAGCTGGAAATTTCTGATTAGAAGTGGCTCGGTTTCATCTGTTTAATCCGAGAAATGACCTATCTATATCATTATTTGCCTTGATTTATTGTTGTCTTTTTCCTATTTATAATTCTGGAGTAATTATCAAAAAAAACGGAAAAAAAGGAAAGCTGGAAATTTCTGATTAGAAGTGGCTCCGTTTGATCCGATAACTGACTAATATCTTGTCATTATTTACCTGATTTTATTTTCCCTTCTTCCCTCTTATCTCTTCCTTCTTCCTTCTTCCTTCTTCCCTCTTCCTTACCTTAATTAAAATGCAAGAATTATTAATCGCCATATTTAACGGTATAAGTATTGGTTCAGTCTTACTAATTGTCGCTCTAGGATTAGCCATTATTTTTGGACTAATGGGAGTAATTAACTTAGCTCATGGTGAATTAATGATGTTAGGTGCTTATACTACTTTCGTAGTTCAAAATATTTGTAATAGCATAGGTGAACCTATTTCTAATATTTATATTTTTTTCGCCATTCCTATTGCCTTTATAGTCGTAGCGATCGCTGGTTTAATTTTAGAAAAAGGGGTGATACGTTTTCTCTATGGCAGACCTTTAGAAACTCTATTAGCAACTTGGGGAGTTAGTCTGATTTTGCGTCAATTTGTCCGCAGTGTAAATGGAGTCTTAATTATTGGCATAACAGTTTTTTGTCTGTTTTATTTTGGCAGTCTTTACTTCCTCAAAAAACGTCGCTATGATTGGGAAAAAATTAAAAATTTAGCAATAGCAATTATTTGTTTCCTGTCTTTAGCGATCGCTACTACTTTGGGATTTTTATTGACAAGTCCTGGATTAACCAAACCTTGGTTTAGTTCTAGAAATGTTGATGTTACTGCTCCTGTTTGGTTACAAGGTGGATTACCTATTGGTGAGTTTCAATTACCCTATTCTCGGATTTTTATCATTATATTAACTGCTATAAGTTTGCTAGGTATTTACTTATTTTTGAATAAATCAAATTGGGGTTTAAGAATTAAAGCTGTCACTCAAAATAGAAGCATGAGTGCTTGTTTGGGTATTCCAACAGACCGGGTTGATGCTATTACATTCTCTTTGGGTTCGGGGTTAGCTGGAATTGCTGGTTGCGCAATTACTTTATTAGGTTCAGTCGGTCCAAATACAGGGCAAAATTATATAGTAGATGCTTTTATGGTAGTAGTCGTTGGTGGAGTAGGTAATTTATTTGGTACTGTTATTGCTGCTATGGGAATTGGCATTACAAATTATTTAATTGGTTCAGGAACTATAGCTTTAATTTTGGGAAATATAGAAAGTCTAAAATTTTTGACTGACTTCTTCAATTTTTTGGCAACTACCAGCATGGCAAAAGTAACAGTATTTGCTTTAATTATTGTCTTTTTACAAGTTAAACCAGCAGGACTATTTCCACAAAAAGGTCGAATGGATAATTGATAATTGATAAAGAAGCTAATGGTAAGCATTCAGCAGTCAGCTAACAGCTAGCCTCTTTCAGAGGAGCTGCCTCTTTCAGAGGAGCTTCGCTAACGCTAACGTTAACAGCTTTTGAGATACATCTATAATTTCCTGCCACAAATTATATGGTTTAATAACTCAGATTTATGGTTGAAAATTGGCGTTGCTTAAATGTAATGATAATTAGACATCTACTCCACCCATAGGGAGTAGGCAGTAGGCAGCTTTGCTGTAGGCGTAAAGAAATTATCAATTCTTTACGCCT
>NZ_JAAHGK010001389.1:0-1908 GCF_010672505.1 Okeania sp. SIO2B9
CCAAAATATTACTTCTAAAAATTTTCATCTCAGGACTTAGGAGATTTTTAGAAGTAATATTTTGGTACACAGTTTTACTCAGCTATAAGCTGTAAATCTTGATAACAAAATATTAATTAAAGTTTTTGGTTATTGCCAAGGTCGGTATAGCCGTTCAAAAGGTAGGGATATCTACACTTTGGTATAATACCTCAGAACTTTAGAACTTTATTCTCATTAGTTAAGCGGACATAATATATAGCGTTTCTCAAATTAGTGAGATACGGTTATCTTTTTATCTTTTTATTCCCTGTTCCCTCAAACCTAAAATTTTGTACCTCACCAGTATAGGAATTGCTATAAAACTTAAAATTAATACTTAATTTAAAGTTCTACTTCACACTTATAATCATTTTTTTTTCCATAATTTTCCATAACTCTGCTTGTACCTTTTCAACTACTTCTTGCTACTCCCTTGACTGAGATTGACGGAATAATTTCATTGTGGGATACCAAGAGATATTTTCTACTTCTTGTAACCAACGCCAATCAGCATTCGTACATACCAAAATAATCTGCTGACATTACTGTTCTAAAATTATAGTAATCAGGAAGCAGACATTCCTCTATGTTTCTACTCCCTGCTCCCTTTTTATTCAAATTTATAGCAATGAGCGCTGGTATATTTACAAATTGCAGGAGGGGTTAAATAGCTAAAAGTTTTATATTATTCCTTCGGAATGCTGCGCAAACGGCAATTTATTCCCCCTGTTGCCTGTTGCCTCTCTTGGTGCGCATTCCCTCTCTTGGTCAGCATTCCGCAAGCGAGCTGGCGTCGTCGCGGGGATTGGTAACTTGTGCCTCCTGAAAGATAACTTAATATCCGAAGTTTCGGTAAATATTTGGTTTGATGGGTTCAGCCTAACCTTTAGAATCTATCTTTGTCAGCAGGGGAACGATCGTTGAATTCGTCAAACCTAGTTTTGTCGAGGAAACACTTGAGGAAATTGAAATAATGAGTTGTGGAGACTTTTAAAGTATGTTTAGTCGATGCTTTAGGAGATTGCTTGCGATTGCCATTTCTTTAGTATTGTGTCTGACACTGGATATTACATCTGCATCTGCAAAAACCCTGTCATTTAAAACAGAAGGGAATATGAAGCGAGACGGCCTCCTAACAGGTCAACTTATATTCAGTGATACAGCTTTACAGGAAGCATTGCGTGAGATGTCGGATCAGCAAGGGTTAGGAGAGCCTATTCCCTTGAGTAGGATTGAAGGAGCTAAGTTCACATTTAAGTATGTTTCTCCCTATTCTGGAGCTGAACATACTGAGGAAACACTGTGCGATAAGAAAGTTTACGATATCAGTGAATTTCAAGATATACCTTTGACTGGGGGAGGTGAACCAACGCTAGCGCTGTCTGGAGGTCAGCCAGAATTTGTTGATTTTAGTTCGTGCATTGAAAAGTTGAGTAGTGTTTCATCTAAGATTTCGTCAGTTGATTCCAGAGTTTTTTCTAGCACAGTAGATTCTCTATTTGGTAAGCTGAATGTATATGATAAAGATGAGATGGGTTATGTACTCTATAAAAGGGTTCGACCGATAAAGTTTGTGTTGAAACCTTAGAACCTGTTTGTATTTTTTATGTAATAATTATGGGGTTTCTGATGAGAACTATTGCAGGAACATGGATAGTGCCACTCACAGTAAGTTTATGGTTATTTTTCACTTCACACGTTCAAGCCATCAATGCTCAAGTTATTAATGCTCAAGTCTTTCATCACTTCTTCTCAAATGACTTAAATTCAGAGGTAGTTATTTCTCGCCTATCTGAAGAAAATTTGTCTCAATTAAAAGAGTCATTTATAGAAGATCGGTTTGATTTTGTTAATACTCTAAGAAGCGATTGTTTGGAATCATCCGAA
>NZ_JAAHGK010000139.1:0-8890 GCF_010672505.1 Okeania sp. SIO2B9
TGAACAAAAGCTCCAGGAGTGGATCACCCCGCCGATCCTGAGCAAGACCGGGGCCGAAGGCGTGTTCATGGCCGCCATCCCCGACCGCGGGGTCGGCATGGCGCTCAAGGTCAGCGACGGCGCAACCCGGGCCGCCGAGGTGGCGATATCGGCGCTCTTTGCCGCCCAGGGGCTCCTCGACCCGGCTCGGGCCCGGCGTCAACTGCGGAACAAGGCCGGCCGTCCCGTCGGCTGGCTCGAAGCGGTGTTCTCCGGGCCGCACCCGCCGATTCGACGCACCCCCGAGGGGGTGGCGGTACCATCGCATGATGTTCGCTCAGAGACTTGATCGGGTCCGCTCGGCCATGGCCGACAACGGCGTCGATGTGCTGATGCTGTCGGTTGGACCGGACCTGCCGTGGCTGATCGGCTACGAGGCCATGCCCCTGGAACGGCTGACGATGTTGGTCGTCCCGGCCGACGGTCCGGCCAACCTGGTGATTCCCTCCTTTGAGGTGCCTCGGGTCGTCGAACAGCCCGACGTGTTCACCATCACCGGCTGGGGCGAAACCGAGAACCCGGTCGCCATCGTGGCCGACCTGGCCCGGGGAAGCCGCCGGGCCGCGATCGGCGATCACACCTGGAGCCGGTTCCTGGTCGCCCTGCAGCACGAGATGGACGGCACGGCCTGGGTCGACGCCGGATCGGTGACCGGAGCGCTGCGAGCTCGCAAGGAACCGGGTGAGATCGAACGGCTCCAGGCCGCCGCGTCCGGGGTCGACACCGTCGCCACCGCGCTGCAGTCGGGCGACATCCCGCTGATCGGTCGGACCGAAGCCGACGTGTCGGCCGAACTGGGCCGCCGCATCCTGGCCGAGGGCCATGCGGTGGTGAACTTCGCCATCGTCGCCGCAGGTGAGAACGCGGCGAGCCCCCATCATCACGCCGGCGACCGCGTCATCCAGCCCGGTGAGGTGGTGCTGTGCGACTTCGGGGGCACGACGGCCGAGCCCGAGGGCCAACCCGGCTACTGCTCCGATATCACCCGCTGCGTCTTCACCGGCGAACCGCCGGCCGAGTTCGCCGAAGCCTACGACGCACTCCAGCAGGCCCAGGCGATGGCCGTGGACGCCGCCGTGGTCGGGGCGCCCGCCGAGTCGGTCGACCGGGTGGCCCGAGACCGCCTGGCCGCCTCCGACCTCGACCAGTGGTTTCTCCACCGGCTTGGGCACGGCATCGGGGTGGAGGCCCACGAGGAGCCCTTGGCGCGGATAAATATTGGATTTGAACTATTAAATTTTTAAATTCGTATTCAATAGAACATCTGTATTTAGAGGAAGTAATTTGGCGATTACTGTATAATATCATCTCCGGTTGAATACTTATAAATAAACAACGGAGTCCTCAGGAGTTAGTCATCAGGAGTCAGGAGGGAAGCAAGAATTCATTAATGGATAATGGATAATGGATAATTGATAATTACCTCTGGTTAAAACCGCTACGGAATTGAATATAAGGAGATATTATTTCTTTTCTCTTGGTCGATTGGATATGGCGAGGTCTCCTCGCCATCCCACCCTACGGGAAGCTACGAAGATCGACCGCTTTTTCCCCTTAAAAAGGGAGGCTTCAAGGCGCGAATTATTTAATAATTAATAATTAATAATTAATAATTAATAATTCGGTAAAAAAGAAGAATAAAAAATAAATAGGAGGAAAAGGAGAAAGTTTTTTTGATCACTAATTATCCGGACATGATATTCATTTAAATTATATTGTTCTGAGCTGAGACTGAATCCTTAAAGCCGAGTCTCAGCTTTTTTTCTAGCTTTGTCCAATCTGCAGTCCGTAAGATGAAGCAGAAAATTAAGAAAATTGAACGAGAAGGACAGGTCATTCCTCGTGATTGTCATATCATTCGTTATCAAGTCAATAGAAACCAAAAACTTTACTATTATTATAAATTACAATCTGCTTCACCGATTTTTCCTATGGCTACTGATAGTCAGAAAAAAACTAAATATAAATATGAACGGAAAAGCCGGAAGTGAAGCTCATATTGATGCAGTTGAAAAAATGACTTGAAGGGATATTATTGATGAGCTGGAAAGGGTTATTCATTCCCTTCAAGAAAGTTATTTAGATATTTGTTTTGGTGGAGAAATTGAACCAGACCCATCCTATGATCTTCAGGATGATAAATAATATGATAAAAGAAGATCACTCCAGATTTGATTCTATTACCATAACCCAGTAGTTAGCGTAAATATTAAACTAACTATTTTTTTATATTTGTCCAAGATCCAATAAATAGCTGTTCAATAATTAATTATTACCTCTTCTGTAATA
Source organism: Okeania sp. SIO2B9 (assembly GCF_010672505.1). Lineage (NCBI taxonomy): Bacteria > Bacillati > Cyanobacteriota > Cyanophyceae > Oscillatoriales > Microcoleaceae > Okeania > Okeania sp. SIO2B9. Next base: position 2,329 of record NZ_JAAHGK010000139.1, read on the forward strand.
GAAGGATTGACTCAAAGGATTTTTTTTGTCTTTTCTACATGAATGGAGAGGCTTTATACCTTAATTTTTCGGTAATATGAAGCTCGAGTAACCAGATATGGCGATATATGGCGATCGCCCGATTATATAATTTATAATACTACCGGACATCAGAATTTAGGTAGAAACTTAATGGCAGAAACAACAGCATATTTCAATGCAGATGTAGTTATTATTGGTGGTGGTATTGCGGGTCTGGCAACAGCTTATTACCTTAGCCAGAAACAAAATCTACAAATTATATTGTTAGAGAAAGACTCTATCCCTAATCCCAACAACAGTTCCTATGGCGATGAACGGATGTATCGCCGAATGTATTCTAATGAATATCTGTCAGAATTGCAAGAGGAAAGCTTGAAAGAGTGGAAAAACCTTGAAGCTCAACATGATTGTCAATTACTGAGACAAAATGGCTTGCTCTTCTACGGCGAAGCTTGGGATGAAGAAACAATAGAAGGTAGTATTCCAGGTGCTCGTCGGGTGATGGAAAAGAAAGGGATTCCATTTGAAGCCTTAAATGCGCAACAACTCCAACAACGTTGGCCAATGCGTCCTAAACCAGATTTTATCGGTTTGTTTGAAAGCACTTCCGGTATGGTTTGGTCTACAAAAGCTATTGAGCTATTTCGATCTCAAGCCGAAACTAATGGCGTATCTATTCACACTGGAGAAGAAACTGTTAGTCTCAACGTGACTATTTCCGGTTCAGTTGAAGTCAAAACACAATCAGGAAATATATTTATAGCCAAACAAGTTGTTTTAACGGCGGGACCTTGGACTAATGATTTACTCAGCTCATTTACAGATCCCCTCAATTTAGAAATTTGGCCGATGTTATGGGGACACTATCGGGTGGAAGAGACTTTACGAGATCAGTTCCCACAATGGTTCTGTTTTCAGCAAGAAAAGCCAGATAGTAACGATGGTGGACTCTACTACGGATTTCCTTGTCATACTCCTGAAACATCACTTATCAAAGTTGGGATTGATTGGTGTCCGCCAGAATTACGGACAAAAACCATGAGTACATTTGTCAGAGAACCAAATTCAGAGCTTGTGCAATTACTCGATCGATTCCTTCGTCATAATTGGGATGGAATTAAGGAGTGTGTGGGTCTGTATTTTAGTCCATACATGATGACCAGAGATACTCTATTTGTGCTAGATCGGCTTCCCGGATATCCACAAATTAGTCTTTTTACAGGTGGTTCGGGTCAAGCGTTTAAGTTTACACCACTTTTAGGCAAGTTGCTGGCTGAGTTAGTTTTAGATCGGACTCCCTCTTTTGATTTATCCCCCCTCAGTGCTAGTCGGGAGTGTGTTATATCATCTCCGGATGAACAGTTATAATTGAAGAAGGAGACAGGAGACAGGAGACAGGAGACAGGAGGAAAATTACATGGGGATTCTAACCCCAAGTAATTTTGAACACCGTGTAGACGGTGGGGTATTAAACCCACAAAGAAAATGATAATTAGGGAGGAGTCAGAAGTCAGGAGTCAGGAGGGACAAGTGGTCAGGACTTACGCAAAAAATCAAATTACACACCATCTGTAGGGGCTTTCTGGCATTCGCCCTTACTAGATATAGTGGCTCTGCGTAAGTCCTGGTGGTGAAAAAAAGAATATATCAGAACCCACATTCCGCTTTTGTGCGCACAATTTACGCGGAGCAAGTGCGACTGCTTAATCGCTCTGTTCCGCGATTATTGATGTTCTATTCATCTATTGTCCAATAGTTAGGGTGGGCTGATTAAATCTCAAAGTATTTACAGATAAAGGTTTTAGCCTTTTTAAGTCGGTAAAAAGTACGCCTGTTTCAGCTCTTAATGCACGGTTCCCGAAAAATCAAAAAGTTAGTATTTTCGCTGCTGAGTATAGCCAAAAAATTACTCCTCCCCTACTCCTTTTTCAGCCAACCCTAGTTAGGGTTGGCTGATTTGCAATAGAACATCCGTTCCGCTTTGCTACGCAGATGAAACGCGATCGCTCTGTTTCGCGATTATTGATGTTCTATTCATCTATTGTCCAATAGTTAGGGTGGGCTGATTAAATCTCAAAACCTTTATCTGTCAATGCTTTTAGATTTAATCAGCAGAGCAATAATTATTAACTATTGAATAGGATGCTATGGGGCAACAAAGTCGTAAGCATCCTAGTTTTGCTTATTCTTTGTAAATCCGAAGATGGGTGTGTGTATAATCCATCGAAAACTGACTGGGATTTTCTCGAACCCTTGCCGTAAATCTTGCGTAAAATTGGTTGACAATATCTAAAACATCTTGATTAGCTCGATTAGTTAGAGCATTTCTGAAGGTATGTTCACTCCAAGAGCGAATTGTTTGGGTGAGACCTTGGGCAAATTTATCTGTATCGCGATCGTCTTCGTACTGAGACCGATAAGGACAGGGAATCTGCATAGTTCGGATTTCTCCTAATCGTAACCCTGCTTGATAGACTTCACTTTCAGGGTCTTCAAGACACGCAGCAAACTCGGTTTCTGTTCGGTAATAATTTTGGAATGTAGCACCAACATACTCCTCAGGCTTAATTAAACCCTCAATCTGCATTTGTTTCCAAATTTCGTGCAGAATATCGTGCATATTCAAGTCTACTAGGTTGTTGCCTAGATACCGCCCTTTTTCGTCTGTGGATAGGTTTGCAGTTACAATTTGACCGCCAGATTTGAGTTCTTTTGCTCTAGCTAAGAGAATGGTACTCCAGTCAAGCTGAGATTGGGCTTGAAAAATGGCTTTATCTTCTCCTTGGTCACAACCATTAATATGGGTATGGTAATTCAAATGTTTAGGCAGTTTACTTAGCCAGTGCATGGCTGTGGAAGAGAAGCCAAAGTCTAGACTATTGGGGGGACACACAGGTTCATAGAATGAGCGTGGAACCATTGAAACGACTAGATTTTGATCGCCCTGCATTAAAAAGGATGAAGTTTTACCTAGAGCATTAAAGTCATTACTGGATAAATCACTAAATATTGCTTCAATAAAAACCCCGCTATTTTGTTTTTTGATTGTATCAAAAATTTGCTGCCATAATCCTTGGGTAGTACCGCCATCTGCAATACCGTAATCAGCTAGTCTTACTTGTGAACTGTTTTGGATGGATTGGATTGCTGTTGTGACTAAATCCCCAGCAGCTTCGAGACAAAGTTTTGCTCCAAGTGTGTTGAGTGAGTAGTCAGATGCCATATAAATTGCCATATCAGATATTCTCCAATGATGATGATTTTTTTTCTGCTTTTGGGTTTAATTTTTCTCTAAAAAATCTGGCATTTGACATCCCACTCTGGGTTGTTTATCTGCTGCTGAAATCAGGGTTGATATGACTTGTTCGTAGGATTCTTCGCTATTGGTTAGCTCTGTCACAAAAATCTTGACTTTTTTTTCAACTATTTCTTGAACAAATGCATAAATATAGCAGGGGTCTACTTGCTTGAAAATTGATGGGGCATAAAACTCGATTGAGTCGCAAATAACAGCACCAGCACTACTAATTGATTCCGGAATAAAAGTGATGGATTTTGCCTGTAAAATATCAAGTACCGAAGGTTCACTTAGGGGAACATTAGCAGAACCAACAATATATTGACACTGCAAGGAATCGGCAATTTCTGGTGTAATTAGACCACTGATGGAACAAGGAACTAATGCATTACAGGGAATATCCCACCAGTTATGATCCTGTGAGATATTCTTGCAATTTGGAAGATCGGCTCGCTGGGGTACTATATCATAAGTCATGATACTTGCTCCCAGTTTTTGGAGACCTAGAGCAGTAGCTTTACCCACCTTTCCCAAACCATGAACCAGAAAAACTAAGCCCTCAAGATTTTTTCCAAAAATACCTTGAATACTACCCACTACACCATAAGCTGTGGCAATACTCGGGTCAACTTGAGAATCTAGAGATGCCAGAATATAAGGACAGTGGTTTCTGAGATATTCCATGTCCTCCAAGGAAGTATTCAAGTCACAACCAGTGTACATCAAACCGTTAAGCTCATTCAGCATAGAACCGATAAAACTCAATAGCTCTTTCTTGCAGGCTTGACAATCGGCCATCGCTACAACAATTTTACCACCGCTAAAACCTGTATTGTACAGACGATGTTTATTGGTCATAACGAGGGACAAATTTCTACAGTCCTCCCAAGCAAGTGTCTGAGATTTATAAGTTTTGACCCTCAATCCACCGTTACTGGGATGACTCAGGGTTGGTCTGTCTAACCCAATAAAGCATTGCAAACCATCTCTATCTTTCTGAATAATTTTCATCTAAACTAAATTTGTTCTATTTATTATGGTGGATTATATTACAAAGGTTAAAAAAAAACATCAATTCTCTGACAAATTTGTTCCTGTCTTTCTTGCTTCTTCTAGCCAGCTATCAAACTTATCTTGATTTTTCTTGACCCATTCTTCTGCATGGCGACGGATATCTTCTGAGTTACTTTCACCATCTTGTACGAGTTTTTGTTGAGCGTTAACATCTTCAATAGGAATTGAAACCAGCTCAAACAGACGTTTGGCGGCTGGATTAACTTGCAAAAATTTATTGTTTGCTACTATCCGCACTCTATCAACCGCAATACCTAGATTTTTTCCATCTAGCATAGTTTCTTGTTCCGACACTTCTCCCTGTTCTTCTGGTAGAGAAGTAAAAGGTACTTCTAGCCAGATTGCATCCTTACCAGGTTCTAACACTGCAGGTATCCAATGGGGAGTGTAAAGATAATAGAGAATAGGTTTTTCCAGTCGGTTGCGAGCTACTACATCTGCCAACAAAATATCATAATTACCTTGATCGTGTTCAACGGTATCTCTCAGTCCATAGACATCCAAGTGATGCTCAATCACTAATTCACAACCCCATCCAGGATTACAACCTGCTAAGTTAGCTTTGCCATCACCATCTGAGTCAAAAAGTTGGGCAATTTTGGGATCTTTAAGTTGCTCTAAGCTGATAATTTTATATTTATCAGCAGTTTTTTTGTCAATTTGATACCCTTGTAAAGCATTGTCAACAATAATTCCCACCCGCTTGAATTTATCTTCGCCTCCGTTTTCTATAAAAAATTTATTTTGGAGTTTTTCCCAATGATCGGTGTAGAAATCTAATTCTCCGTTACTAACAGAAATATGCACTACGGGAACACTGAGCTGTTTGACGGGTTCAGTTTGATAACCAAGCTTTTCTAGACCAATATTAATAATTTCTGTTAAAAATGCTGCATAGGTTGTGATACTAGAGCCAGAGCTTACTTTTACCCCTTTACCCGGCATCGTTTGGTCTGTTGATTCAGGATTAGATTGGATAGTCGGTTGACAGGCAATTAAACTGATTGACAGAAAAGCTAGAACTATTTTTAAGCAGTGTTTTTTTCTTTTTCGTTTCATTTTCGTTTTTTAAGCTAGTTTTAGTCAAGCAATGGCTTAATTTTATTCCATAGAGCTAGTGGGTATCCTAATGGTGTTTATGAGAGACCTGACATCAAGGTATAAACCATAAATTTTAAAAATCTCAAAGCTATACACAGTATGATTTTAGGCAATTCAATTTAACACCATATCATAAAATGAAGCTAATTGATTTGAGATTTTTCCATTCGCCAAATGGAGTTTAATTAGGGTTTGCTGAATAAAGTCTTATGGGTGAGGGTAGAAGACAGGAGACAACCCACCCCTCGCCCCTCCCCCTCCCAGGAGGGGAGAAATGGGAATGAGCGAGGAAGTAGGAGTAAGAATTCTAAGAATGATTTTTCTGCCCAACTATGCGCCTAAAATACGCTCCTTTTTGAGCGTGAAGAGCTGAAAATCAGGTACTTTTTTCGACAAAAAAAAGGCTGAAACCTTTATCTGTAAATACTTTTAGATTTAATCAGCAAGCCCTAATTATATAAAATATTATTGTCAGTATTTAATAAGTAGTCAGAAAAATTACACTCTCAAAAATCTTGCGGACAATCTGGAAAAAGTTGGCCACGATGAAATTAACCGTTATTTGAACAATGTTGAAACACGGGAAAGAAATTTTGTGGCGTTGCTGAGTGGTAATGATTTTTAGATTAAGTATCAACGCAAAACATAAGTTTTTCAATTTTACCTTCAGCTACTTACCATTACATTTCAGCAACGCCCAGTTTGCTGATGGAGCAGTAGAGCTTGATTTTGTTCCTGGTAACCATGTTACGATGATGCGAGAGCCAAATGTTCAAGTTTTAGCTGAAAAGCTAAGATCTGGCCTGGCAAGAGTAAATGATAAAGGGTGACACAATGACTACTGAAACAAGTTATAAACAGACACCATATGGCAAGAGGATGTATAACGTCACTGGACTTATCAATGTTGATGTGGCGAAGAACTATCTGAGAGTAGTAGTCGCGATCGCTAGTGCTGATGGTGAGTTAGCACAGAAAGAATTAGATTGGTTTCTGGAAGAACAGCAGCTGCTGGGAACACCATCTGACCTGATCGAAGAAAATGTCCTAAATTTCGATGGAAAAAAT
>NZ_JAAHGK010001390.1:0-1906 GCF_010672505.1 Okeania sp. SIO2B9
CCTACATTCCGCACCACAAAACGTAGCATAAAAATATAAGTTATGCATCGAGTGCTAATTGGCTAGGTTTCCTACGGCGCTAAACTGTGGAAATGGTTCCGCACACATTGCCTCCAGAATGTAAGAGGCACTCAAGACAGTCAAAATTCAAAAGTCATGTATTAAGAAGAAAATTATAGTGGTCAATAGGAGTCAACGATTCAGTAAGTATTTATGCTTAATATTTAACTGAGAATTTGACTCCCGATAGAGGTAAATGAAGATAATTTATATAGTATAAATACTTAAGCAAACTACAGATTTTATACTAATTTTTATGTTACAAATTGAAGTGCGGAATGTGGGTTATATGCAACGTTAGTCAAGGTAGAATTAAATAGCGCAAAAAGGCAGAAGGCAGGAGGCTTTAGTTATCTAGGATAGCAGAAGGCAGAAGGGAAGAAAGGTTATTGTACAAGCTTTTGAACCTTTTTTAACTGGTTAGTTATTTCCGCCATCCTGCACTAGCGCTTCAGTTAGAGCTCCCCCTCTAGCGCTTCATCCTCAAAAGGTAGTGCATATGTAATGGTATCTGTTTGCGGAGCAGTCCGGACTGAAAAGCTTGGGTTGCTCCGTTCCGGAATTCCGCTTTCCGGGCAAAGCTGACCGCTGAACTGCTGAACTGCTGTTTGAGTTTGGGTCGCATTCCGTAGGAAGTCCTTTTTAAATAGCCATCAGCTTTTCTGTTCCGGAATGCTCTACTTGCCAGCATTTAGCTGGAGCGCTAAAAATTCAAGGGTTTAAGTTCCCCACGCTTATTTGAAAAATTAGTGGTGCGCCTTTTATGGGGGTTTTAATCCCTAATTATACGCCTTGAGAAGCTGATGGCTGAAGCGCTGAGTTCTGAGTGGTACTTCAAGTAAATACCCGATGTTGTAGGGATGGCATTTGTCTACGAACTTGTTCTAATCTGGATGGGTTAATTTCTGCAATTGCTACTCCTGGTTTATCTTCAGTATCTGCCAAAATTAAACCCCAAGGGTCAATTATCATTGCATGGCCATGAGTTTGTCTTCTGCCATAGTGCTTCCCTGTTTGAGCTGGAGCAATGATATAGCAGGTATTTTCTATTGCTCGTGCTTGGAGTAATACTTGCCAGTGGTCTTTTCCTGTATATGCAGTGAAGGCCGCTGGTACGAATATGACTTCAGCCCCGGCATTTGAGAGATATCTGTATAACTCAGGAAATCTTACATCATAGCATACTGATATGCCTAAATTACCATAATCTTTTGATGAATAGACTGAAGGTAACTTGACTCCTGCTTTAACAGTGTTTGATTCTCGGTAGGTATTACCGTCAGGCAAGTTAACGTCAAATAAATGTGCTTTTTCATACCTACCTACTTCTTGGCCATTAGAATCTATTAGGGATGCAACGTTATAAACTTTGCCATCTTTTGTAGGTACTGGATACCCACCTCCTAGAATTGTGATTTGGAATTTTTGAGCCGTTGTTTTGAGAAATTTTTCACTTTCTGTAGCGATCACTTCTGCTTGGTCAATTTTTTCTTTTTCTTCACCTAAAAAGGGAAAATTTTCAGGCAAGGTAACTAACTCTGCGCCTTGACGGACTGCTAAGTCTATTAATTCTTCTGCCTGTGCTAGATTTTTTGACAAGTCAGGCACACTTGTCATTGATATTGCTGCTGCGAGATAGGATTTCATTAAGTCTGTTTTTCAGCTATTATGTTGGAACTTTTTGATGTTTGCCTTATTATTTATACCAAATTCATTCGCCGATCTAAAGGTAGTTGTTTAGTCAGCATTCAGCAGTCAGCTATTAGCTATCAGCAATTAATTTTGGGGAAGGTCAAAGCAATTCATCAAATCCAACCACAGTGGTCTTCCTTGTGGAGACTTCTTC
>NZ_JAAHGK010001391.1:0-1904 GCF_010672505.1 Okeania sp. SIO2B9
TGGTAAGCATTCAGCAATCAGCAATCAGCTTTCAGCTTTTTTTTACGAATTAAGTCAAACACCCATTCGTTTTTTGCTGTAGATATATTTAGACATATAACAGTAGAAGGAAAAGGAACGGAAAGATTGAGAAGCTCTAAAACTCCGACAACGTAATATTTTTCCTTCTTCCTCCTTCCTTCTTGTTCCTTCCTTCTTCCTTCTTCCTTCTTCCTTCTGATTACTGATTAAATATCTTGAGATTCTTCCTGTTTATTAACAAATCCGCCAATAAAACTAGAAACAAAAGATAACACAATTGCCCCCAAAACTGCAGGCCAAAAACCATCAACTTCTAAACCAGGAGTAAAATATCCTGCCAATGAAAGAGAAATTCCATTTACTACTAATAAAAACAACCCTAAAGTTAAAATTGTCAGAGGCAAAGTTAAAATTGTTAAAACTGGTTTCACAAACGCATTTACTAACCCCAAAACAATTGCTGCAACTGCTGCTGCCGGAATACTATCAACTCTCACACCAGGTACAACAAAAGCTGTAATTAAAAGTGATAAGGTTGCCATTAACCAAGTGATGAAAAAACTTGCCATACTTATTCTTTCAACCTCCTAAATCGCAATTAAAAATTATGTGGCCTAATTTAAGATAAACTAAGTTAGATAGTCTAATTAATAAACCATTTACTATGATTTTGCATCAAATTGCTACTTTTTTATTAACACTGAATTTGTTTTTGTGGCCAACCCTAGCTCAAGCTCAATATTACCCACCACCCCTCTCTTATAGCAATGCCCAACTTACCGGAAAAGATTTTTCTGGCCAAGTGTTGCAGTCCGCAGAATTTTCTAATGCGAATCTTCAACTAACTAATTTTACAGATGCCGATTTACGGGGAGCTATTTTTAGTTATTCGACATTAACTAAAGCAAATTTACATGGAGCGAATTTAACTTATGCTATGGCAGACTTAGTTGATTTTACTAATGCCGATCTAACTGATGGGGTGTTTGTGGAAACAATAATGTTAGGCTCGACTTTTGATGCTGTTGATATTACAGATGCAGACTTTACAGATGCTTTGTTAGATGGAGCGCAAATTAGAAAATTATGTCAACAAGCAACAGGTGTTAATTCCAAAACGGGGGTGGCAACTCGTTATTCCCTTGGTTGTAGATAGTAGGCATCATTACATTAATGTTGCAAGCTTTTAATGTTGTTTGATAATTTTGAGAAAAACAATATTTACTGTAGCTTTAACCATTTTTTACAGTGTATTTCAGGTTTTTGAGGTACAGTCACAACAATTTTACAGCACTTTTTAAATTGAAAAATCAAAGTAATAAAATTATCGCAAATGATTTGGGATTGCTATTTCATTAATTGATAATTGATAATGGATAATTGATAATTACCTCGGGTTTTAACCGCTATGGAATTGAATATAAGGAAATATTATTTCTTCTCTTGGTCGATGGTCGGACAGCGAGGATACCTCGCCATCCCACCCAACGGGTGCGCTACGCTAACGACCGCTGTCTTGGTCGATGGTCGGACAGCGAGGATACCTCGCCATCCCACCCAACGGGTGCGCTACGCTAACGACCGCTTTTTTCCCCTTAAAAGGGGAGGCTTCAAGGCGCGAATTATTTAGTTATTAATTATTAATTATTAATAACTAAATAATTCGGTAAGCATTTCCTCCGGAATGCTGCGCAAACAGCTATTAGCTGTCAGCTAGCCTCCTCCGGAGGAACTGCGTTAACAGCAACAAGACTCTCTCTTATGGAATAGTGTTTAAATTAACAACTGACTTTCAGGATAAGGGAGCCAACTTTTGTAGTAAGACAATTAATAAAGCTTTTATCTGAACTAAAAGTAATAGCCGTCAGCCATCAGCTATCGGC
>NZ_JAAHGK010001392.1:0-1904 GCF_010672505.1 Okeania sp. SIO2B9
TGATGGCAAACCAATTTTCTGAAGCTTCTGGTTTACAACTTTCTGCTCTGATGTATACAGGGATAATTCTGTTTGTTTTAACCCTACTTGTAAATATATTAGCTAATTGGATTGTTAATCGAATTAAGGCAAAGTATTAAAAAAGCGGTCAGCAGTCAGCAGTCAGCAGTCAGCGTTTAGAAGGGGATTAACCAGAGCTGCTAAAAGCTGAAGTCCGAAGTTCCTCTGCAAGAGGCTAGCTGTTTGCGGATAATTCCGTCAGGAAATGATCAATAATTGATAATGGATAATTACATCTCCCTGAAATGAAGAGGATTGACAAATAAGGAAAAAATAAATTTTTTCCCTTGAAAGGGGAGGATTTTAACCCTAATTGTTTAATTATTTAATTATTAATTATTTGGTAAAAGCTAATAGCTATTTAATTAGCAGGAATTAATACAAATAAATTGATTTGACTCTGGATTAGTTACTACTTTTATACTGATACTATTCTGATTAATTATGGCAGATATTACCTATAATCAACAACAACCAGAATCTATTGTGAGTCTGAAAAGAAACCCAAGCAGACCAAGGGAAATATTTAATAAAGTGATGACTGTACTATCAGGTGCTTGTATCGGCATCACTCTTATTCCTCTATTTGCTGTATTAATTTACGTTTTTATTAAAGGATCATCTCGTTTAAATTTAGATTTGTTTACTAAGTTACCACCCGCAGCAGGTCAAACTTCTGGTGGTATTGGTAATGCGATTTTAGGCACAATTATGGTAGTGGCAATTGCTAGTTTAATTGCTGTTCCTTTTGGTGTTTTAGCAGCAGTTTATTTATCAGAATTTAGTGATGAGGAAACTGCCCGTCCAATTCGATTTGCTACTAATGTTCTGAGTGGTGTACCATCAATTATTGCTGGGGTATTTGCCTATAGTTTACTGGTACTATCTATGGGTAAATTTTCAGCATTTGCTGGTGGAGTTGCTTTATCGGTTTTGATGTTACCGACGATTATTAGGACTACTGATGAGGCTTTACAAATAGTTCCTAGGGATATTAGATGGGCATCGGTGGGAGTTGGTGCTTCTAATTATCAAACTGTTTTACAAATAGTTTTACCTGCTGCTTTACCGGGTATTATTACAGGTATTACTCTTGCTATTGCTCGTGCCGCTGGAGAAACTGCTCCATTACTTTTTACTGTTGTTTATTCTAATAATTGGCCTCGCGGTCCATTCGCTCCGACTGTTCCATCTTTGGCTTATTTAGTATATGAATTTGCTCGTAGTTTTGATATTGTTTTACAGGAGTTTGCTTGGGCGGGTTCTTTAGTTCTGGTTTTATTGGTTTTAATTACCAGTATTCTTTCTCGTTGGGCAACTAGTCAAAAACAGTTTTGATTAAATAATGAAGAAGGAAGAAGGAAGAAGGAAGAAGGAAGAAGGTCTAATTGCTTATTGACTCAAACCCTAAAAAATTTTAAGAATTCCTGTTGACGGTGGGGTATTAAACTTGCAAAAAAAAAGATAAATAATAGCGATTAATTAATGATGCTTTATTTATTATTTGATATCGCAAAATCACTTCTTTTTTGAGTATTTTAATATCAATTAATTGGCTAATAAAGATTGATTAATTTGTGGAATTCAATTATGTATTCCTAAAAGGCGTAAATTTTTACCTCAATTTAATGAATAAAGGTTATTTCATGAATGGATAATGGATAATTACCTCTGGTTAAAACCGAGAGGATTGAATATAAGGAAATATTATTTCTTTTTTTTCCCCTTGAAAGGGGAGGCTAATAAAGCTGAATTATTTAATTAATAATGATTAATGATTAATTATTCGGTAAAAGATAATTACAGCACTATGAAAAGAGAAGAAAAACAGCGATTAAACCCTA
>NZ_JAAHGK010001393.1:0-1902 GCF_010672505.1 Okeania sp. SIO2B9
TATGCCTTCGCAGGTGTTCCAACCAATAATCAATTTTGGCTGACTGTTCAGCAGTGGGGTTGATTTTATAGCAATGAGTCATTTCAGTTATCAGTCATCAGTTATCAGTTATCAGTACCTCTGCAATAAGGAGGCTTGACCTTAGCGAATATGCTCTTTTTTATCCCCTTAAAAGGGGAGGCGCATACCCACAATTTTTCGGTAATTATCATAATTTTTATATTACACTTACCGCAACCCAAAAATTCAATTGAGTAAATTTATAGCTAATCTCAAAACTGTTTCTAGCAGTTTGATCAGGAGAGACTTTGCTGATTACCTGGCAAGATTTTATCGGAAACCTGTACTGTAGAATGGTTCCTATTTTATTGCTAGTTGCGGTCGTGTAACTATTGAGCAATTAAAGTAATATGTCGAACATCAATCGACACCAGTTTAATTTACTGTCGGCAATTCCCCTCACCGTTAAGCTGTCACTATAATGGGAGACCCCTTGCCGAATCAAGCTGGATTAAGATTCAAACCCCAAGCAATTTTTCCTTCTGGCCTCTGCATTTTTCATTGTTAGATTTTAGATTTTTCCCGAATTTAAGATTTTCTCTGGAATTATTTGAAACAAATTAACTCCAAATTAAATCTAGAATACTAGGATGATTTTGAGTTTCAGTATCAGGAGGAGTTAAATGTCTCAATAAATTCAAGAGGTGAGACCTTTTTGAATAAGTATTGACAGCAATATAACCTATGATTATACTAACATAAAAGTTAAATTATAATTATATGGCCACTGTCAAAACTGCAATTTCATTACAAGAGTATCTGTTTGAACAAGCTGAAGCACTAGCAGCAGAAATGAAAATATCTAGAAGTCGTTTAATAGCGATCGCTCTAGAAGAGTTTATTCGTCGGCATCAAAATCGACTATTGCTAGAAAAAATAAATGCTGCTTATGAGGATGTTTCTGATACAGAAGTATCAACATCAATAAGTAGTATTAGTGGACATCATAGGAGTATAATAGAGGACGAGTGCTAATTAATCAAGGTGATATATTCTGGATTGAATTAGATGAACCATCCGGTTCTCAAGCTACTTACAGACATCCTCATGTTGTAATTCAGAACAATGTTTTTAATTTTAGTTTGATTAAGACTGTGGTTGTTTGTAGTTTAAGTTCTAATCTCAAGCTTGCTGCTGTTCCTGGCAATATTGTTTTGGCAGTGGGTGAGGCAAATTTACCAGATAAAATAGTTGTGAATATATCCCAGATTTTCACAGTAGAAAAAGCAAAATTGACAGATAAAATAGGTACTCTTTCACCGGAGAGAGTAGAAAAAATATTAGAGGGAGTGGAACTATTACTTAAACCAACAGAAATGGAATAACGATAAGATTTTTGCCTCTTTTGCTCCTCACCTTAACTTTCTAGTTCTAGAATCAATTATTTGCATCAAAAAATTTGAATTTTTACTATATCTTTCTAAAAAGAAAGCTTAGTCTCCACTACACAATATTATAGTACGTGACATCCTCTATACAGCGAATCAAAGATGACGCTGCTCTTCCATGATCGCAATTTAGAATCTTGCTCCCCAGGAAAGTTAAATCTCGACTATTTTTCTATATATTATATCCTCAAAAAAAAGGTTTTAGTGGAATGCTCAAAAAGCGGTGCGACCCCGCGACGACTATAGTCGCAAGGGAACGCGCACCAAGAGATCACAAATTAGCAAGTGCTATTGCTGATTGTGGATTTTATGAATTTAAGCGTCAGCTTATAGAACCCCTGAGCGTATCTTTGGACGCGGTATGTGCTTTTGGCTTCCGTCCTCAGCCTGAGGAAGTTGTGGAAATTCAGGAACGAGAATGGGGAAAAAGCGGATGAGACCCCGCGTCGCCCAA
>NZ_JAAHGK010001394.1:0-1901 GCF_010672505.1 Okeania sp. SIO2B9
TTTATTAACTAAAACTAATCCTTGAGGAAAGGGTATTTTCCTTTAATAATACCTCGAATAATAATAAAAAACGGGTATTTTAATATCCCGATGTCTAGAAAATTCAAGGCTGAATATGGTGCGGTAAAAATACCCTTTCCTCAAGGATTAGTTTTAGTTAATAAAAATCTAAAAGAAGTCCGTATAATTCCAAGATTTAATGCTAGTTTTTTTGAGGTTGAATTTATCACAGAATAAATCCCAAAATCAGGAGTAAAATCTAATAATGCACTAGCTATTGACCTTGGTTTAGACAATCTAGCTACTTGTATATCAAATACTGGGTAATCGTTTATTCTAGACGGTAGAAAGCTGAAATCAATCAACCAGTGGTACAACAAAGAAAATGCTAGATGACAATCTATAAAAGACAAGCAAAGCATTAAAAAATTAACCCAAAAACAAATAAGTATTACAGTTAATCGAAACAACAAAGTTAGAGATTACTTAAACAAAGCAGCTAGATATTTAATTAACTGGTGCAGAGATAACAATATATCCCATATTGTTGTAGGCGTTAACCCAGGTATGAAACAAAATATCAATCTAGGCAAAAAAACTAATCAAAAGTTTGTACAAATACCACACAATATTTTTAGGTTCAAACTACAATCTATGTGTAATAGATATGGTTTGACTTATCAAGAACAGGAGGAGTCTTATACATCTAAAGCTAGTTTTCTAGATCATGATGAAATACCTGTGTTTAATGCCAATAACCCGGTTAAACAAAGTTTTAGCGGTAGACGGATAAAGCGCGGTTTGTACAGAACCAGGCAAGGAAAATTGATAAATGCTGACGTAAATGGCGCTGCAAATATTGGAGTCAAAAGTAACCTGAATGGGTTTAACCCAGACAGACTAGAGGCATCTTTGGCTATGCCGTTAAGGGTAAAATTTGATGTGAGGTAAAGTCCGTCAAATTTATGACCCTTAAGAATCCACACAACTTTTAGTCCGTGGAGTGTCAAAGAAAAAATATGCTAGTTGATTGCTGATTATGAATCCTCGCATCAATTCTCACAGCCAAAATCCAGAAGACCCTGACAAGAAAATTGTCATAAAAAATGAGACAATAGGGGGAATATCCAACTGCCCCCCTATACTCAAAGAACGCTACCAAGTCATCAAACCCTTAGGCGAAAGCGTCTGGAGCCATACATTTCTAGCCATTGACCAAGACAAACCTTCCAAACCGCCGTGTATAATTAAAGAGTTTGTCAGTCTGGACGACAGAAAAGACCTAGTTTTTCAGGGTCAAGAAGTTATTCCGACCTTTAGTTGTAACCCAGTACAACTAGACAAAATCGGTAAACATCCCCAGATTCCAGAACTATTAGCCTCTGTCGAACATGATGGCCACCGTTATCTCGTACAAGAGTATATCGAAGGCCGTGATTTGGCCACAGAACTCATAGAAGATGGTGTCTTTAGCGAACATAAAATTTGGCAAATATTAAATCAGTTGTTGCCAGTCTTGGAGTTTATCCACGACCATCACCTGATTCATGGAGATATTAAACCAGAAAATATTATTTGTCGGACAAAACCAGGGACAAATACTCAAGAATTTGTATTAGTCGATTTTGGTGTGACAATTTCCGCTACTGGAGATTTATTATCAATAGGGAGTATTAATGGTTCTGCTGAATATGCCGCCCCAGAACAAACAAAAGGGAAAGTCTACCCCAACAGTGATATTTATAGTTTGGGAGTAACTTGTCTCTACCTATTGACAATGGTTTCACCCTTTGAACTATTTGATATTAAAGCAGATAAGTGGGCGTGGCGAGACTATTTAAAACATCCCATTAGTCGCCATCTCGGTCGGATATTAGACAAAATGGTACAGCGAGACCATC
>NZ_JAAHGK010001395.1:0-1897 GCF_010672505.1 Okeania sp. SIO2B9
TAGGAGAAGAGTCTGAAAAATCTGGAATAAGTACCATAACTTAGTATGCCTCCTAAAATATGCTAAATTTCTTGCTGTTCTATTTATGGCCAATGTTGCCTGTAACTCAAATTAATATTCAAAAGTTATGTCTATTATACTCGCTAAAAATCTGAGCAAAATCTACCCAGTAGCCATCAAAGAACCAGGAATTAAGGGAACATTAATTCATTTTATACGTCGCACCTACCAATATGTTAAGGCAGTTGAAGATATTACATTTGAAATAGACCCGGGGGAAGTAGTGGGATTTCTCGGACCCAACGGTGCTGGCAAAACTACTACTCTGAAAATGCTCACAGGTTTAATTCATCCGTCTAACGGTATAGTTAAAGTCGGAGATTATGTCCCCTTTGAACGCAAGAGAAAATTTTTAGAGCAAATTACCTTAGTCATGGGGCAAAAACAACAGTTAATCTGGGATTTACCAGTGTTAGACTCTCTAAAAATTAATGCTGCTGTTTATGGTCTTTCTGACAAAGAATATTACAGACGGTTGATGGAATTAACAGAGATGTTGTCCCTGGAGGGAAAGTTGAAGCAACCAGTCAGAAAATTATCTTTGGGGGAGCGGATGAAGGCAGAGTTGATGGCGGCGTTATTACATCAACCGAAAGTTTTGTTTTTGGATGAACCAACTTTAGGTTTAGATATAAATGCACAAGTGGCAGTGCGGGAGTTTTTGCAAGAATATAATCAACGTTATCAGGCAACTGTGTTATTGACGAGTCATTATATGGCTGATATTACGGCTTTATGTAAGCGCGTGTTATTGATATATCAAGGTCAGTTAATTTATGATGGCAGTTTAGATGGTTTGCTTGATCGTTTTGCTCCTTATCGAGAGGTACAAATAGAATTACTTAATCCTGTGCCTACGGATGTAGATAATTTTGAGCAACATTTATCTAATTATGGGGAGGTGGAAATGCTGGAAGGTCAGTCAGTACATTTATTGGTACGCCGGGAAAATTTAACGGCAACTGTAGCTCAGATTTTGGCAGAATTAGAAGTGCAAGATTTAACGGTGACTGACCCACCTATTGAGGAGGTCATTGGTAGAGTTTTTCGTGCAGGAAAAGTTTAATTTAAGTCAAAAGTCAAAAGTCAAAAGTTTGAAAGGTTTCAATTTTTTAAATTAATTACTAAATATCAATTAGTATTTTCTTGGTTTAGCTTGTGAGGCGATCGCTAAACTACTAATTGATCAGCTAATGTAATAAATAATCTGAATCCTTACATTTTTTAAATTAATTAGGGTTTTCTGAAAAAGTCTTTTAGTAGGAGGAGACAGGAGACAGGAGACAGGAGAAATGGGAATTAAGAGGAGGTAGAAGTAAGAATTGTCAATTTGGGATTTTTCTGCCCAACTCTTACGTATGGTGCTTTCAAGGTGATTCTGCGTAAGTCCTGTTACTTATTAATTAGGGTTTGCGTATGGAAAGTATTTTGGTAGGGGTAGGAGACAGGAGACAGGAGAAATGGAAATTATAGAGGAGGTAGTCGTAAAAATTGTCCCAAGATTTTTCTGCCATAATCATCCCAAAATACTAGCTTTATGCAGCTGTTTAGACCGAAACAGGCGCACTTTTTTAGACAAAAAAAAGCTGAAACCCATATCTGTCAGTGCTTTGATATTTAATCAGCAAGCCCTAATTACTATCCTCCAAATAGTTTATTTAATTTTTTCTACAAATAAATATTATGACTAATATTCCGCTAGAAATTCAACCCTATAAACGTGAAGCTTGGAAACCAATAACTATCGATGGAGATGGTGCTTTAACTGCTTCTAAATTTGCTGGTAAACCAAGGTTTACCAAAAGATGAACAATGGCCGAAATGTCCTCATTGCCAA
>NZ_JAAHGK010001396.1:0-1894 GCF_010672505.1 Okeania sp. SIO2B9
AAATATCCATCTCCAAATTTTCCATAGGCAGTTCTGGGTAATAAGGCAACTCCAATTTCAGGTAACAAATAATCTGCCAGTTTTTGACAACTTATGGATATATTATTTTCCAGCATTCATAGGTTAGTTTGAGTAACCAAAAACCAACATAACCAGTCAAACAAAGAATCAGAAGTTTAGCGATCGCTTTTTTTATCCGACTAATACCTTCGCGAATATTTTCAATAGAATTTGCGGGTATATAATCTTAAATATCCATCTCCAAATTTTCCATAGGCAGTTCTGGGTAATAAGGCAACTCCAATTTCAGGTAACAAATAATCTGCCAGTTTTTGACAACTTATGGATATATTATTTTCCAGCATTCATAGGTTAGCTTGAGTAACCAAAAACCAAAATAACCAGTCAAACAAAGAATCAGATTTTCATCCCAAGAATTTCTCCGATGGCAAAATCTGAGAATGACAAAGTTTTGCTGGAATAAATATGGGTAAAATTTCTTTCATTCCTAGAGAAATTTAACAGAAAAATTTACAACTAAAAGAGGATAGCTATAGTTTAGCGATCGCTATTTTTATCTGACTAATACCTTCGCGAATATTTTCAATGGAATTTGCGTAAGATAATCTTAAATATCCATCTCCAAATTTTCCATAGGCAGTTCCTGGTAATAAGGCGACTCCTGCTTCAGCTAATAAATAATCTGCCAGTTTTTCGCAACTTATCGGCAGTTGCTTCACATTGGGAAAAGTATAAAAAGCACCTGCTGGTTTTCGACAATTAATACCTGGAATAGAATTTAAACCCTCCACAATAACATCACGTCTTTGTTTAAATTCGGCGAACATTTCCTTGACAAATTCCTGAGAATTTTTGATAGCTTCTATGCCAGCTATTTGAGTAAATGAACAAGCACAAGAATTAGAATTTAACATCAACTGATCTAATTTTTCTGCTATTGGTTTGGGAGAAACAGAATAACCTAAACGCCAACCAGTCATAGCATAAGTTTTTGAATGCCCATCTAATAAAATTGTGCGTTCTTTCATACCAGGAAAACTAATGATACTGGTAAATTTTGAATCGTAGATTAAGTGGGAGTAAATTTCGTCAGAGAGGATATAAAAGTTATGTTTAACTGCTAGTTCAGCTATAGCTTCTAAATATTCGGGAGTTAATACACTTCCAGTTGGATTATGAGGAGAATTCAGAATTAGTAATTTTGTCTTCTCAGAAATAGAATTAGCTAAATTATCAATACTAAATTGAAAGTCTAATTCTTCCAATAAAGGTAATGGAATAGGTTTCCCTCCCACTAAATTAATGACTGATTCATAAACAGGAAATCCAGGGTTCGGATAAATAACCTCATCTCCAGGATTTATTAATGCTAAAAGAGTGAAAAATATAACTGGTTTTGCCCCTGGCATTACTACTACTTCATCAGAATTAACTGATATATTTCGAGTTTGAGAAATATGTTCTGCTATTACTTCTTTTAACTCTAATAAACCTGCTGCTGGAGTATAAGTTGTATAACCATCATTCATAGCTTGGAAAGCAACTTCACGAATATTTTGAGGAGTCTTAAAATCAGGTTGACCTATTTCTAAATGAATAATATTTCGACCTTGAGATTCTAACTCTTTTGCCTTAGTAAAAACTTCAATGGCAGCATCGCCACCTAAGCCATTCATTCTGGTTGCAAAGTTCATAGTTAAATAGATGATATTTTCTTGATAATTTTACTATAGTAATTAGTTATATAGCGATCGCCGAATGATTTATGAGATATTTGAAAATATAGCAATTCCCACGAAGAGTGAGGTAAAAAATTCGTAATTTTTAGGGAGTAGGGAGTAGGGGGTAGTCATTCTGGTTCGGTGAGAATACC
>NZ_JAAHGK010001397.1:0-1892 GCF_010672505.1 Okeania sp. SIO2B9
TATCAATAATCGCTTTCATAGAGCGATCGCTTGGCAGTGCAGACAAATAACTATTGGACAATAGATCGATAGAACATCAATAATTGCGAAGAGAGCGATCGCTTTGTGTGCAGAGCAATAACTATTGGACAATAGTTCGATAGAACATCAATAATGACGAAACAGAGCGATATAGCTGCGGAATAGATGTTAAGAACGCTGCTTTCATGCAACAATGCCGCTATCAGCTATTAATTTTGGGAAAGGTAAAAGCAACCTTTGAAATTGAGGAAAGAATAAAAAGTTACTGTCAAAGTCTCCGGACTCAACCTGAGAAGTAATTATTCATTATTAATTGCTGTTTGCGTAGCATGACCTAGGAATAGCTGACTGCTAATAGCTGTTTGCGCAGCAGTCCGGAGGAAATGCTTACGCTGATAGTGATATTTGTTGGTCTACTCTTTTAATTATTACAGTGGTGTTAACTTAGTTGCAACTGAGCGTACAGGTAGAGTTGATGTATCAATTTAATTACAATTAATTATTCAGTTGATTTTTCTGTTCGGGAGTTAAGTTAGAGTCAATTAATTGCTTGAGATTATCTATCAATATAATTTCTTTTTGAGACAAATTTAATTGATTTAGTTTCTCTCGAAAAGGCAACCAGTAAGGTTGTACAGATTTATTATTTAACTCTAAAGATTTCTCAAATAATTTGCGAAAATTTGCTAGACAACCCCGTGAATAGTAGATTTGATCGTTATCAAAAAATGCTTTTAAAATAAACTTCCATTGATGCTCATTTAGTTCTTCAGCAATCATTATTAGAAGTTCTGAACGTTTACTAGCATCAGCAAAACTAGAAGATTGTGCAAATGCAGTGACTATAGCTTGAACATTTTTTTTCAAAGTAGGTATAAGTAATTTTTCAGGAATTATTGGTACAGAATTTATTGAAACAGATGTATTAATCATTACTTCTTGATTGCTGACTAGGAATTTTAGCAAATCACTAAAAGGCATTTCTTCGATTTTATTGGCAATACAATTATCAAAGACTTCAATAATTTCTGGTGCTGAGTTTCTTGATGAGTTATATTGATATTTTAATTTTGCCCTAACTAATTGGTCTAAATCAACTCTTTTTGGCAGATTATCTTTCAAATAAGGTATAAATATTTCCTTACTAATCTCACCCCAGTATTTTGAATATTCAAGTAAATCATTAAAGGGTACTGCTACTAATATTTCATTCATACGACTATCAAGCAGTTCAACAATTTCAGGCTTTGATTTTCCTGATGATTTATATTTTGATTTAGCTAGAAGTAGTTCTATAAAATCAACTATTTCTGGCAGAGGATTTTTCAAATAAAGTATTAATTTTTCTGCCTCAATCTCACACCAATATGTTGATGATTTAAGGAGAACGTCAAAATCAACTTCTAGGATTTTTTCATTAATACAATTATCAAACAGTTCAATAATTTCAGGTTTTGACTTTCCAGATGAATTATATTTTGACTTAGCTGAAAGTAATTCTTGAAAATCAGCATTAATAATTTTATCTTCTAGTAAATCCCGAATCAAATCTTGCCACAATTCATAATCATAATTTGACATAATATCAGCTAAATCATTCAAAGATGAAAATTTAGCTTTTTCCTTGATACAAGATAAAATAGTCTCATCAGATACTAATGAAGTCTTTATTCTTATTAAAAATAGTTCATTTAAACTTGCTTCCGGAGCTGATTTTATCATACTAGGTAAAATTATTTTTGTTTGGAACAAATTATCTCCACAAATATCATGTAATGACAAGATATCTTTTACAGGAATTTTATCAAACTTCTTAATTACATAGTCTCTTAAAAAATCTATATGAGCTGCTTTAATTAGAATAAAGACTA
>NZ_JAAHGK010001398.1:0-1891 GCF_010672505.1 Okeania sp. SIO2B9
CAACATCGCCACAGGATTATTAATAGCGAACACATTAATGACAAGAATTACTAGAACTATTTCTTGAAGACGTCTACCAAGAAAACTTAACCAGTCTCCCTTACCCATCAGGGCACCTGTAACTTGACTAGGATCGAGGGTAAGTCCACCAAGTATAGCTTGAATAATTTTCTGAACTTTTTTCTCTTCAGGAGTAAAAGCTTCTTCTGCTCTTCCAAACGTAAACAATCTTTTAATTTTATCGACTTTAAGTTGAAAATCAGATAATTGATTATCTAGTTTTTTTTGCATTTCATGTATGTCTTCCTCAATTAAAATTGGGATTCGTGTTTCCCACTGTTTCAGCTTAGATTCTATGTACGGTGTACAAGCTTCTTTAATATGGTTTCTTATTTTAGTTTTTGATTTTTCACTAAGCACACTTAAAAGAATATCTTTGATGTTAGAAAGTGGCTTAATATCTATTAATTTACGGGAGTCTTGTTGCCAAGTTTCTTTAATTTCTTGAGTATATCCAATTAAATCATCCAGGAGTTTTTCCTTAATCTTGTCACGGTAAAAAAAGATAGTTTTTTCAATATCCCTTTTATCCTTTTCTAATTCCAGTAGTTGTTCCTCTGTTTGCTTGCGTCGCTCTTCTAACTCGTTAAGAGGTTGGTCTAGAGTGAGCTTTTCTTGATTAATTTGTTCGTGAGAATTAGAAACAATTAAACTTAATAATTCTACAGTTGAGTCAAAAGTAGCTGTAACCTTTTCCGGACTTGCTAGGAACTTTTCTAACTCTTCCTCCAACTCAAGAACTCCAGATGAATTTAAAATAGCTTTATCTGCTATTCCTCTGCGTACCTCTAGCGCTCCTAAAGCATTAACAAAGAAAACTCGACGGTTGTAAAAATCTCTATCAAAATCACCTTCTCGATCTATATAATAATCTTCAAAGAAATTTTTTGTTCTTCTTTTTACCTTATCAACCGTTTGTTGTCCTTGTTCTTTAGCTCGGTCAATAAAACTAACAACAATAAAAACATTATTGACCTGACCTGGTTGAAAATAGCTTTCAAAAAAATCTTTTTCATCTTCACCTAAAAGCTTATCTGCTCTCAGAACAAATATGATAGCTTGTGACTATTTCAAAAAATTATGTGCCATTTTTGTTCGAGCTGCATCTTCTTTTAACCCTGGTGAATCTATTAATATTACCCCATTATTACAGAGACGATTATGATGTTCTATTTGAGCATATTCAATCTTACTAAATCTCTCAACATAACCTGCCTGAGCTATATTTTCCTCATCCTCATCTTTAAGTTTAAAATACTCGTTGAAGTCTTTCATGCTGAAAATATCAGGATAATTTTGACCAGAATTATATATAGCTACCTCATCACTATTTCCATAAACTATCTTTGTAATAATTGCGGTACAAGGAAGAAAATCTGATGGCAATACTTCTTCCCCTAACATGGCATTCAGCAGAGTACTTTTACCATTCTTAAACTCGCCAAGAACAAGCACATTAAAAATTCCTTGTTCAATTTCATTAGCCCTTTGAACTAAAATATTAGCATCTCCAGAGCAACCCAAAGCCGGTATTATAGTTACACCAGTTTCTAAAGTTACAGACTTTTCATTTCTTTCTCCCATCAGAACAGAAATATCTCTTAAAGAAGAAGTAATTTTTTCACTTTTTTCCCTAGCTAAATTAAATGCACTATTGTTCATTTTAGCCTCCTAGATATTAGTGATGTAAATTTTTTATTCTTTTGCCATTATACCAATTTCAAAAAATACTGCTAGATCGACTTTTTCTCGTAAGTATAGGAAGTCTAAAAAGAGGCATCGCATCTAGGTAAAATTAATTAAATTTGAGTGCAAATTTTTTCCTATTCCT
>NZ_JAAHGK010001399.1:0-1882 GCF_010672505.1 Okeania sp. SIO2B9
TATCAGTTAACAGTACCTCCTGCAATAGGGAGGTACTGTTAACTGATAACTGATAGTGTAGCTCCTCTGTAAAGAGGCTAACTGATAACTGAAATGACCGCTTTTTATGTTGGCGAAAACCGAAAAGGCAAAGCTTTCCCAGTTAAAAATTAATCAATTGAAATCAACTTTTATTCTATGGGAAAGCTATGAGATACTTGACTGTAGCTAAATTCAAACCACAGCCATTAATAATCCCTTAAATAATTTGATGCCATCTGTATCACCTAACATTGGGTCTGATGCTCTCTCTGGATGAGGCATCATTCCCAACACATTGCCTTGACGGTTGCAGATCCCAGCAATATTATTAAGAGATCCATTGGGATTAGCTACTTGACTAATTTCACCATTTTCCGTACAGTAACGAAATAAAATTTGACGATTATTCTCTAATTCTTTCAACGTTTCTGTATCAGCATAATAACGACCTTCACCATGAGCTATTGGTAAACGAATCACTTCTCCTTTTGTATAAGTAGATGTCCAAGCAGTATCAGAGTTTTCTACTTTGACCGGAACTCGATCGCAAATAAAATTTAATTGCTGATTTCTGACTAATGCTCCTGGCAACAGTCCTATTTCTGTCAATATCTGGAAACCATTACAGATACCTAATACTAACTTACCTTTTTGGGCATGAGCAACAGTTGCTGCCATGACTGGAGAAAAACGAGCGATCGCTCCGCATCTGAGATAGTCGCCATAGCTGAAACCTCCAGGAATAACTATTACATCTAGACCGGAAATATTTTCTTCTTGATGCCAAACCATGCGAGTTGGTTGACCTAATAAACTTTGAGTTACCCAAGCTACATCCCGATCGCAGTTGGAACCGGGAAACACAATAATACCAAACTTCATATTAATTTCAATGATAGTTGCTATACTCTGAAAGTGTGAGACTTCAGGTGTTATTGCAGATTTTTCAAGAGTACTATGCACTAGCAACTAGGTCTAAAACTCCACTTTCACAACTGATGTCCACAGTTTCACCTAAAATCTACCACCTAAAACCTAGCACCTTCTTTGACAGTTTCCATTAAACATCTCCAAAAATCAAAAATAAAATCAATTCTGATCCATAAATTATCAATTATTTCTCCATGTTGCCTGTTGCCTGTTGCCTGTTGCCTGTTGCCTCTTTTCTGGAGATGTCTATTAAATCAAAACGATAATTTTCAATGACAGGATTAGCTAATAGTCGATCGCAGATTAATTCTAGTTGTTCCTTAGCTGTTGCTTCATCAGTTGCCTGAAGCATCAACTCAATATATTTACCAATTCTAATTTGTTCTACATTGTCATATCCCATCTGTGCCAACCCAGATTTAACTGCAGTACCAGCAGGATCTAAAACAGATGGTCTTAGGGTAACATATATATGTGCCTGATATTGTTTTGTCACGAGATTAAAAAATATTAGATTTCAACTGACCACGTTAGATATTATCAGTTAAGTTCTATTCATAGTTAACCACATTAGCCATGAAATCCAATCGTACCCGGTCTCAAGAGCGTATTTTAAAGCTATTAAAAATCCAGAAGCGATCGCTATCTGCTCAGGATATTTATTCAGCACTGCGCGAATGTGACCAACCTCTGGGATTAGCAACAGTCTATCGTTCTTTAGATGCCCTCAAACAAGAAGGGGTAGTAATTGTCCGGACTTTGGCCAATGGCGAATCTGTATATAGTTGCTTACAGCAAAACCAACATCATCTGACCTGTGTAAAATGTGGGACTTCTATTCCTATTTATGAATGTCCTGTCCATAATTTAGAAAATAAATTACAGAAGTCCCACAAATTTAAGATTTTTTATCACACTTTAGAGTTTTTTG
>NZ_JAAHGK010000014.1:0-15574 GCF_010672505.1 Okeania sp. SIO2B9
TAACTTAGAATCCCCTAGGCTTCAGCTAGGGGATTCTAAGTTGATACTACGCAACTTCAAAATCAGCAGTTTCTTCAAATAGTCCAACTTATGGGGAGTCACCAATGACTCAATGCTGCAACTCTGGTTAAATTTGATCGGGTGTTAAAAAGTTTTTAGTGTTACTTAGACATTTTATGGTATAAAAAATGCCTGTTAGCTCCGCATTCCGCCGGAAAACCCGCTTGCTGTTAATAATTCATGCCTTTTTGAGGTAAAAAACCCTGCATGTCTATATTTGAGAATATTTTATGACTCTGTTTTGTCTAAGTTCCACCCATTAGAAGATGTTGTTTAAGTTCCCTTCTCCTTAAAATCAAGATACAAATTATACTAAAATAAGCTTAGTATTTTCTAACGGAAAGAGCAAAAGATGTCTGAAATCCAACTAGCAAATTCTTTATCTAAAAATAGCGAACAAAACACCGCCACGAGTCTAGTCAAATTGGCGGCTTTTTTAGTAGCGTTGTACATCCTAGAGCGTGACAGCCCAGCTGAATATAAATATAATTACAGCTATCTCAATCCTCTGGCGATGACAAATGTACCAAGATACAAAATTATAGAGAAAATTGTAGGTTTTCCTGTAATAAAGCTACCTAAAGGCACATTTCCAACACTGCAATGGCTGATCAAGTTAGCCGAGAATTAGAACAGCAAAAGTATATTGCTACTCCAGTAGCACTATTTGCCGTTCCACCTGCTGATAGTTGGTCTAGGTCTTTATTTCCTGTTGCCATTAGTTATCAACGAACAGCTATTAGCACTGAATGGATTTTGTTTACGCCCCTAGATGGGGAATCTTGGATGACTGCTAAAAACATAGTCCAAATGACTGATTCTAACTATCATGAACTCATCAGCCATTTAGGACGCACTCATTTAGTGGTGGAGCCTTTTATTGTCCCTACTAATCACTTACCCGAAGATCATTGTTTAAGAAAACTTTTGGTACCTCATTTCGAGGGGACTGTGCTGATCAATTATGGCGCTCATGCAATATTAGTTGCGCCTGGTGGTACAGTAGACTCTATATTAGCCAGCAGCGTCGGTGGCGATCAAGCTATGGCAGCTAAAGCTGCACAAAGTTATTTGTTTAACTTTAATGAAATTTCATTTCCCCAAACTTTATAAAATCGGGGTGTAGCCGATCCTGACAAGTTACCAACCTATCCCTACCGAGATGACGGGTTACTAATTTGGAATGCCATTGAAATTTGGGTACGGGATTATTTCAACATCTGCTACAGAAACGACTCAGCAGTTGAGAGTGATACCGATTTACAAACTTGGGGCTCAACATTAGTTTCTTTGCAAGGGGGACGGTTGCAAAACTTTGGTGATGATGGACAAGGCAAATTTAACACCATAAATTGTTTAGTCAAAACAATCTCGACAGTGATTTTTACAGCGAGTGCTCAACATGCAGCGGTGAACTTTTCTCAACAAGAAATGATGTACACGCCAGCATTTCCTTTGGCTCGCTATCTTCCAGCCCCAATAAATCCCCAAGATCCTGAGAGTTTCATCAAAGGTTTGCCTTCACTCAGTCAAGCTCAAAGCCAGATTAATACGCTTTATTTACTTGGCTCTGTCTATTACACCCAACTAGGTAAATATTCCCCATCAGCATTTCCAAATAATAATCAATTGCAAGCGGCTTTGAAGAAATTCCAGGATAATTTACAAGCTGCTGAGACCACAATTAAGGACCAAAATCGCCATGCTGACCGTTTAATGCCTTACGAGTTCTTCCTCCCTTCCCAAATTCCTCAAAGCATCAATATTTAGCAGATAGCAAAGTGGGGAAAATGCGATCGCTTTCCATCAGGCTATTCATCTACTAGAGTTGTCCCTAAATAGAGAAAAAAATCGCTCCAACCTAGACAGAGCAACAATTCCAACATCTTTTATCTCATGTCCGGTAGCATCGGTCTTGTATAGTAAATAGGCAACAGGCAACAGCTCATCTGGCAACAGGCAAGAAAAAAACTTAAATTTCTTGTAGATATCCACGCTAACTTTTACACAAACGATACCAACAGACATGATATTAGTCGCCAATAGCTACAATCCTTATATAATAGAGTTGTTGGGAATTAAGCAAAAAAAATGGCTAAAACTCTTATTAGTCAAAGTTTATAGCGTTTTTATGTCTAAACTCCTGAAAAGCTTATATAGTAAGCTTTTGAGCATTGTTCAATTCTTATTTCCCAACAACTCTATTTTTCAAATAAGCGTGGGGGATGCCGAAAACGCAGATTTTAGCTGTTTGCGTAGCATCCCGCAGGGAAGCGCTGATAGCTTGTTAAAAAGCGTTTCCGTTCCGGAATCTCCGCAAACAGATACCATTATCTATGCACTACCTTTTTAGGCTGATAGCTGATAGCTAATAGCTAATAGCTAGTAAAAAAGGGGGTGCAAGCCCCCTAAATAATTTCTAGTCCTAACCTCTAGACATATTTCTTAAATGCTAGAGTTACATTATGCCCTCCAAATCCAAATGAGTTGGATAAAGCTGCTTCCACTTTGTGAGCACGACTTATATTAGGGACATAATCTAGGTCACATTCTGGATCGGGATTATCTAAATTGATTGTCGGTGGAATTTTGTCATGGGCGATCGCCATTACTGTTGCTATAGCTTCAATACCCCCAGACCCTGCTAACAAATGACCAGTCATTGACTTAGTTGAACTAATTGCTACCTTATAAGCACTTTCACCTAATGCCTTTTTAATAGCTTTTGTCTCTGTTGGGTCATTTGCTCCTGTACTGGTACCGTGGGCATTTATGTAACTGATTTGTTCTGGAGTTAAACCAGCATCTTTCATGGCCAACTGCATAGCTCTACTTGCCCCCTCTCCATCTGCAGCAGGAGCGGTCATATGATAGGCATCACAAGTCATACCATAACCAACTACCTCTGCATATATCCTTGCCCCACGACTAAGGGCACATTCCAATTCTTCTAGGAGGATAATTCCAGCACCTTCACCCATCACAAAGCCATCGCGATCGCGGTCAAAAGGACGACTTGCATGAGCTGGGTCATCATTACGCCTGGATAAGGCTTTAGCAGAAGCAAATCCTGCCAATCCTAAAGGGGTAATTGCAGATTCCGCCCCACCACAAATCATTGCTTGAGCAAATCCCCTTTGGATCAGACGGAAAGCATCTCCTACAGCATTGGACCCTGAAGCACAAGCAGTCACACAACAAGAGTTAGGTCCTTTGGCTCCAGTGTGAATTGCCGTTAGACCTGCGGCCATATTAGCAATCATCATTGGAATCATAAAGGGGCTACACTTAGAAGGACCACGAGTCAGATATATCTCTTGTTGATCTTCTAATACTTTTAGGCCACCTACCCCAGTGCCAATTATTACCCCCACCTGTTCTGCGTTTAGGTCATTGATTTCAAATTTGGCATCAGTTACAGCCTGTTTGCTCGCTGCAACTGCAAACTGGGAAAACCGGTCCATTCGTTTCGCATCTTTAGGACCAACATAGTCGTGAGGGTCAAATCCTTTTACCTCTCCAGCAATACGACATTTGTGTTTTGAAGCATCGAATCTGGTTATTGGGCCTATACCGTTTTTACCGCTTAATAACCCGTTCCAATAGTCAGATAGGGTGTTGCCAATAGGTGTTAAAGCACCCATTCCTGTGACAACTACCCGTTTCAACTCAGAATTTGTCATAATTTTCGTTTTCAGAAGTTCCATACCCAGAAGGCAGAAACTTTGGGTTTTTGATCGGGATGTTATGCTTTGGCTGTTAGTTCCTGTTCAATATGGTCCACAGCAGCTTGAACGGTAGAAATTTTTTCTGCTACTTCATCTGGAATCTCGATTTCAAATTCTTCTTCCAATGCCATAACTAACTCTACGGTATCTAGAGAATCAGCTCCTAAATCATTGGCAAAATTAGATTCTGGTTTGATTTCTTCTTTTGGTTTTTCTAGCTGGCTGGACACAATTGTCTGTACTTTGTCAAAAATGTCTTCTTGGCTCATAAAATTTTCTCCTTTTTAGTTTGGATGTCGCGTATACAATCTTATCTGAAAACTGAGACCCCTCTATTACGGCACACAGGCAAATGAGTTTTCTAAATGCCTTTTTTTATTTTGTGGTTAAATTTTGTATCAGAATAAGCTTTTAATTATAAATAAGTAACAAAGAAATTATATATACTAATAAGTTATGTCTATGATACTTATCTTCTTTATATAATTAGTTAATGTTATGCCTGTTCAAACACTGAAATATGCTTACTTCCCTGGCTGTGTTGCTCAAGGAGCTTGCCGGGAGCTTTACCAATCGACTCAAGTTCTTACTCAAGCTCTGGGAATAGAGCTAATAGAATTGAAAAAAGCTGCCTGTTGTGGCTCTGGTACTTTTAAGGAGGATTCTCAACTACTAGAAGATACTGTTAATGCCCGTAACATAGCTTTGGCCGAAGAGTTAAATTTAGCCTTACTAACCCACTGTAGTACTTGTCAAGGGGTAATTGGTCATGTCGATGAACGTCTCAAGGAATCTCAACAAGTCAATCCTGACTATGTAGATCAAATTAATGGCCTCTTACAAAAACAGACTTGTTCTCCCTATCAAGGCAGCACAGAGGTCAAACATTTACTTCATGCCCTGGTTGCAGATTATGGTCTAGAAGAAATTCAAAATCGCGTTACCCGTAAACTATCTGG
The DNA here is from genome assembly GCF_010672505.1 of Okeania sp. SIO2B9. Taxonomy (NCBI): domain Bacteria; kingdom Bacillati; phylum Cyanobacteriota; class Cyanophyceae; order Oscillatoriales; family Microcoleaceae; genus Okeania; species Okeania sp. SIO2B9. Next base: position 4,748 of record NZ_JAAHGK010000014.1, read on the forward strand.
CCTTAAATGTGCTGCGTTCTATGGTTGCTATCTACTTAGAGGTCAAACTAATTTGCCGTTAGATGACCCCTATCAACCAGAATCTATGGAAAATGTATTTCGGGCTATTGGGGCGACTCCAATTTATTACCGAGGCCGGACTCAATGTTGTGGTTGGCCTCTTTCTAGTTATGCCACTAATCAGGCTTTTCAAATGGCTGGAAATCATGTGAGCGAAGCTATTGACAAAGGTGCTGACTGTATGGTAACACCTTGCCCTTTGTGTCACTTAAATTTAGATTCTCGTCAACCAGAGGTAGAAAAAGTTATTGGACGTAAGTTAGGTTTACCAGTGTTGCATTTACCTCAACTGATAGCTTTAGCTTTAGGCGTTTCTCCAACAGAATTGGGTTTGGATCGTCATGTAGTCTCAACTCGTCCAGTATTAGAAAAGTTAGGACTTTGAATTATTTTGAAGAAGGAGTCAGGAGACAGGAGACAGGAGACAGAATGAATTTTATGGGAATTTAAGGAGTCAGAAGTAGGGGCGAAGGCAGTTCACCCCTATAATCAGAAATTTTTTTTGCTTTGGTCTGAGGAACTTGCTCCTGGCCTGAAACTTTTCAAGCAAATCCCCTAGTTGTTAATATTTACTTTTTCCTACAAATAAATTCGGAGGTGTGCTTCTCTACTCTGAAAAAGTTTGGTCATTCATCACTAATTTACCCGAACGTTGAGAAATTTTAAGTTTTTCAACAATGTTTATCAAGGATGAGAAGTGGTGCGGTAAACTAAGTCGAAGCATTCACTTCTAAAACTTGCTGTCTCATCTGCCTTTATGCAGGTACGGCAAAATCAATTTGTTGGGAGAATTTAATTCATGTCTCATTCAGTAAAAATTTATGATACTTGCATCGGTTGCACCCAGTGTGTTCGTGCTTGTCCATTAGACGTTCTAGAAATGGTACCTTGGGATGGTTGTAAGGCAGGCCAAATTGCTTCATCTCCTCGTACTGAAGATTGTATTGGTTGTAAGCGTTGTGAGACTGCTTGCCCCACTGACTTTTTGAGTGTCCGCGTTTACCTTGGCGCTGAAACTACTCGCAGTATGGGTCTGGCTTACTAATACTCTTTTCCCTCTATTAAATCTAAAATCAAAAACCAATAGAGGGAAAAGAGTATTAGTAAGCCAGACCCATACTGCGAGTAGTCCATAACTTTTTGTTGACCTGCCATTTGCCCCCAGCCTTTAATCAAATCTATACCTAGACGTTTCAGACTGTTAGTCATGTCACCTCTAATTTTGTCAACAATGTTACTAGCATGAGAAGCTATAACTTGTCGGTCGTAAGCTACATTATCTAATTGAATACCCAGAGTTTTTAAGTGGTGAGTATCCCGTAACTCTCGAACTTTACCAGATGCTGCCAAAAGCGCCTTGGATGGTATACAACCTCGGTTAACACAAGTCCCACCCATTTCCGCTGCTTCTACAATAGCTGTTTTTAGGCCACAACTTGTGGCGTGTAATGCCGCACCATGTCCACCAACACCTGCACCAATAATTATTAAGTCGTAATCAAATTCTTGAGTCATCTGTTGTTTTTAAAACCTGTTTGTATGTTTGCAAAAACTATAATATTAGAAATTATAGGAATGTAGCTAAATATTTTATTTGGGATTTGTTTGAACTTAATTTGCTCTAGATCCCAGATTAACTTAATTCTTGACCAAAATAAACTGCAATAATTAAGTTGAAAGCACAAGGAGCGAGAAAATTAAGTACATAATCCATATTGGGAAACTATTCATTCGTGTCTGTATGAGCTAGCCTTGCATACAGACATTACTTCACTTAGTCTTTTTTTTTTTGCTGCGACAAACAAAACTTTTATAGCAGGGAACAGGCAACAGTTGGAAAAACATTTTCTAGTCTAAGATTGGTTATTAGTCTACGTCCTAACCAATTCTTTCTTAGCTATATGTTTATGATATAATGAGCCTAAAAAAACAAATCTCATTATTTCAGATAAAATACTGAAATCTATAAGTATTCAGTTTATATTACTATTTAGATAATGATTTCATTTGATTAAAAAGAGTTTATATAAACTTACTTTAGATACATTTTGAATGATAAATGGCTAAAAATAGCTTAAAATATTCATTGATTGTAGAGCAAATTTAAAAGCTCAACAAAGATAGTCAAAATTAATAATCTGATCGCTCTATAAAAAAAATCAAAAGCCCCAAATCATCAAAATATTAGCTATTAATTAATAATATAGAGCAGATTTAACTTTTGCTCCGGAAAGATATCTAGAAATAAAATATCTAGTGCAGGATGGCGGAAATAACTGACAAGTTACAAAATCCTAAAAGCCTTACTAAGCAATACTTTTGACTCTTAACTTTTGACTTTTAACTTCCGCGTAGCGGCACTAGACTCCTGCTGTTTGTATGCCTTTTTTTATATAAAAATAAGTTGAACTGTTAACAAGAAGATAACAAGGACAGAAATTAATATGGATAAAAAAGATATTCGTAGTCAGGCTGCAAAAACATTTGTTGATAGCTTTGAGAAACAATTGGATAACTCTCTTCAGGAACCCAACTATGAAAAGTCTAATTCCGATCTTCAAGATAGTGAAAAGTCCAATCAAAAATTTGGTTTATCAGAGTTAGAGGAAGCGATCGCTGACATAGACCAATATATGGAAACAAATCATCAAAGCCAACCATTATCGGAAGCGGATTCAGAATAATATAATAACCTATCCCACTATTTTTCACAGGCTAATTTGTTCAATTAAAATGTGTCTGAAAAGTTTAATCTTTAGTTTTTAACTATCAAAATATTTAGGGTTTTTAGCAAAAATCTTATTACTGGAATAGGTTCATAATTTACTAATTTGATTGAGATTGACGTTGACGTTGAACTTCATACAAAATTACTGCTGTACAGACAGCAACATTCAAAGATTCCACTTCGTTACCCAAAGGAATCTTGACAGAATAATCAGCCAACTCAAGTAAATCTTGTGAAATACCAGAACCCTCATTTCCTAAGATTATTAGTGTCGGTTTTCGTAAGTCAATCTGCCAATAGTTTATAGTAGAATTTGGTACTGTTGCTACAATTTGCAAACCTTGATTTTGTAACTTTAATACCTCGGCCTTTAAATTTTCAGAAATTGCCATAGGTAACTTAAACCATACCCCTGCTGAAGCTCTAACTACTTTAGGATGATATAAGTCCACACTATCTGCACTTAACCACAAACCATCTACATCTGTTGCCGTAGCTGTCCTGATGATAGTACCAAAATTACCAGGGTCTTGCAATTTGTCCAAAGCAATTCCCAAACTAGCAATTTTGACAGAATTTTTTGACTTTTGTGGTGCTATAGCTATTATTCCATCAGGATTAACTGTAGTAGTAAGAGACTTCAAAACCCTTTCACTTACTAATTCTATCCTTTGAGCTTTTTGAGATAATAATTCCCACAAAAATTGATGTCTTTCTTGCCATTCAGGCGTACAACATACAGTTAAAAGAGGATAACTTTTGTGGCAAGCTTCTTCTAGGATATGAGTTCCTTCTAATAAAAATAACTGCCTCTCCTTTCTTCCTTTGGATTGATGAAGCTTACGGATTTCCTTTACTAAAGGATTTTTTAAACTGGTCAGCACTACTTATATTTTTATCTAGTATTTATTACTGATTTTATTTGAGGAGTGAAACACGAGCAGGATATTGTGATTTTCCTACCCATTAGATTTTGATCGCTAATCAAGAAATACTCCATATACCTAATGCAGGATGGTAGGAATAACTAACCAGTTACAAAATTCTAAAAGCCTTACCAATCAATACTTTTGAATTTTGAATTTTGAATTTTGAATTTTAACTTCCGCGTAGCAGCACTAGATAATGCGGAACCCGGGACTTGAACCCGGAAGTCCTTGCGAACACTAGAACCTGAATCTAGCGCGTCTACCAATTCCGCCAGTTCCGCTAAATCACAATTTTTTATTATTGCCGATCTACTTCAATTTGTCAATCACTTTAAATTAAGTTTTTTTACTACCATATTTTTTATAACTAAAACTAATAAATATTAAAAATTACAAAGATAATTTTTAATCTTTTCAATTGTTACAAAAATTAATTAAATGCTGATTATTGAGAATATTCTCATTTATTTTTACCTATTTACGTTGTTTGGTTGATTTGGTATAATATAAACATTAATCTATAATCTTGCAGAGCATTTTAACTTCACACAAATTAGGGGTTTATAAGTCTTATTCCACCGTGAACTTTAACTGTATAGATGGTTATTTCACCAGCAGTAAATAGCTTTTTTAGTTTATGAAGCTTAACACTTTTTCCTGCTGTATTTGACTAAAGAAATTTTTGATGATAAGCAAAATCAAATTCTATCATAAATGTTGAAAGAGGACTCCCGTTATAACCGCGAGATTTAACGCTCAGAGTGTCAATTTGAATTACGAATATATATAGCTACGGTCTTCAGGAATCAACTTAACAGTTCTAAAAGCCGATTTATTTTCAGAGCTTAGTTTACAACTGATTCCTCAGCCTTAGCATAATTTTGACCATGCAGAGCCAATTTTTTCTAACTTAATGACTCTATCAACTATAAGGATCTGGCGATCGCGATTTGATAGCCATGTCTATTGAGTATAAAAAGAATTATCTTTTACCAGAAAAGAATAGGATGGCGAATAAACTCAGAAAAGTTAGTAGTATCTAAATAATCTTTAATAGTAGACTATTTGATTACCCAAAGAGTATTTTGAAAATATTAACTATTAACTTTAGCACCCAAATATTTAATTTAAGACTTGATAAGCCTGGAAATATAAGGTAATTTTTATTAGCCTGAATGGTGGAAAATTCCTGTTCAAAAAAATAATCTAGTTTTTTTTAGTTATAGGTTTGGTTAGTAGATAGAAATAGCTTTGGAATAAGGATTTATGACAACAACTAAATGTGAAAAACTTATCCCACTTTTCCTGTTCAACTAAATCTTATACTTCTATCTCTAATACCAATTTGAAAAAAGAATACTACAAAAAGGTAGGTATTGCTCAAATATGCTGAAAAATAGCTAGTTCAGTTAATTTTAGATAGTTATTTATATTGTTTTTCCCTTTTTTTCAATATTTATCCCTTCTTCCTTCTTTCCTCTTCCTTCTTTATTACTCCTACCATTTGTAACAAACATTTATCAAATTGGTATGACAACTGTTTACACATCCCAATTTTTTTTTTCATAAATCTGTTGTAACTTATCACCATATTTACTTTCTCCTATAAAAATGTCTTTAGACCTCAAAACGTTCTTCTAGAGATAGTGTTATGCTAGTCACTCCAGTTTTAGGAATATGAANGTAGGAATAAATCTCCCCTTCATCCACAATAATTGGAGGCTCACAAAATGTAAATGACTGCCATGAGAAAACTATAACGTTTGAGTTTAGATACTTCCACTCCACAGTCAATCATTGTGAACGCCACCAAAAAATGGAGAGTGAGGTAGGTGGGTAGGAATAAATCTCCCCTTCATCCACAATAATTGGAGGCTCACAAAATGTAAATGACTGCCATGAGAAAACTATAACGTTTGAGTTTAGATACTTCCACTCCACAGTCAATCATTGTGAACGCCACTAATATAGCATTATAGTTTTTCACTAGACAGGAATTAGGTAAAGGCACTATATATAGTAGATAAAAACTATAGCACTATTGTATATATAGTGGTTTTGTCGGAAAAATTTGTTAGTCCTGACTAGAATAATTTTCGATTATCTAGCCATAAAAATTTGCTAGGCGATCGCCCTACCTCAAAAAAACATCTGGAGGTATTTCTCAAATTCAAACACCAGATAAACTATAGCGCTATAGTTTTAACTATCCACATCTAACGTTAATTCCTTGGCCCAAAAAAGATAAAGTCAGAGATTATTACTTTAACCCCTGACTATTCTCCAATGCGGATGGCGAGACTCGAACTCGCAAGGCAAAGCCACACGCCCCTCAAACGTGCGCGTATACCAATTCCGCCACATCCGCTCTAGTTAGCATTTATCAACTAAACTTCAAGAAAATTATAGAATTTTAGCTAACAATATAAAATGATAACATAAAATTCTGGAATGTCTACAAGAAATTTTCTAAAATCCTCTTAATGTAGCAGCCGTCAGGGCAGTTAGGACATTATCCCTCCTCTCAAATTTAGTCACAGTAAGAATGGGGAAAGAGTCATTCACTCCCAATCACTTATGACAAAAAAATAAGGTCAATAGCTTCCCCCTTTCAAAGGGATGAAAAAAAATAAACTTTAGTATTTCAACCCTTTGGGTTTAACTAGAGTTACTGATAACTGATAACTGATAACTGAAAATGCGGTTCACTAAAATTCTCATAGCCAACCGAGGCGAAATAGCCCTACGCATTCTCCGCACCTGCGAAGAAATGGGCATAGCCACCATCGCCGTCCACTCAACAATAGACCGCCATGCTCTCCATGTGCAACTGGCGGACGAAGCAGTTTGCATTGGTGAACCCACCAGCAGCAAAAGCTATCTCAACATTCCCAATATCATTTCAGCAGCCTTAACTCGTAATGCCTCTGCCATCCATCCAGGCTATGGCTTTCTGGCTGAAAATGCCCGGTTTGCAGAAATCTGTGCTGACCACGACATTGCTTTTATCGGCCCAACACCAGAGGGGATGCGGGCCATGGGGGACAAATCCACAGCCAAAGAAACTATGCAAAAAGCTGGAGTTCCTACAGTTCCAGGAAGTGATGGTCTTCTCACAGATGAAAAAGAAGCAGAAGCGATCGCCAAAAAAATCGGCGTTCCCCTGATGATCAAAGCCACTGCTGGAGGAGGGGGACGAGGAATGAGACTGGTTCGCCAAGAAAACGAACTCTCCAAACTGCTTCAGGCAGCTCAAGGAGAAGCAGAAGCAGCCTTTGGCAACTCTGGAGTCTACATAGAAAAATTCATTGAACGTCCACGTCACATTGAATTTCAAATCCTGGCCGATAGTCACGGAAACGTTATTCACCTGGGAGAAAGAGACTGTTCTATTCAGCGTCGCCATCAAAAGTTACTAGAAGAAGCTCCCAGTCTAGCATTAAGTCCTAAACTACGTCAGAAAATGGGAGAAGCCGCAGTCAAAGCAGCCAAGTCTATCAACTATATAGGTGCTGGCACTGTAGAATTTCTCCTAGACCAGTCTGGTGAATTCTACTTTATGGAAATGAATACTAGGATTCAAGTAGAACATCCAGTCACAGAAATAATTACAGGACTAGACTTAATTGCCGAGCAAATTAGAATTGCCCAAGGAGAGAAACTCCGACTAACTCAAAAGCAAGTAACTTTTAATGGTCATGCAATAGAATGCCGAATTAACGCCGAAGACCCAGACCATAATTTTCGCCCTCATCCTGGTCGCATTAGTGGTTATCTACCACCGGGAGGTTTAGGAGTGAGGATGGATTCTCATGTTTATACAGACTATGAGATTCCACCTTATTATGATTCTTTGATTGGTAAACTAATAGTTTGGGGACAAGACCGTCCTACTGCTATTCAGAGAATGAAACGCGCTCTCAGGGAATGTGCTGTGACAGGAGTTCCCACAACTATAAGCTTTCATCAAAGAATTTTAGAGACTCCGGAATTTCTGGAGGGGCAAGTATATACAAACTTTGTTGAGACTGTGATGAAACCCGATAGTAGTAAATAAGTAAGTTGGCGCAAAAGAAACTAAGTATGTAACAAAAAGTAAAGTAGCTCTAAAACCTCTTCCCTTCTGCCTTCTGCCTTCTGCCTCCTGCCTTCATTAGCTATAGCATCATTCTTAATAAACCTTGCTGGCCCAAAAGCAACTCTCGTAATAAGCTGAAAATCCCTACCCAAATAATCGGACTAATATCTACTCCACCTAGAGGAGGCACAATTTTCCTAGTGGGGGCTAAAAATGGTTCCGTAGGCCAAAAAATCAAGTTAAACGGAAGTTGATTGATATTTACCTGGGGGTACCATGTGAGAACTATTCGGAAGATAAATAAGAAAGTCATTAACCCCAGGAGAATACCTAGAGTCCAATTCGCTAATGTCAGATAGTCCATAAGACAATAAAAAAATGTAATTTTGTCAAGTAAAAATTAGCTTTAAGTTACTTGATTGTATTTCAAATGATGAAGCGCTATTAATACAAGTTTTTCCCTTTTGAAAAAAAACTTTTTCACCATAATGATATAAGTTATGGCAGTTTGTAGATTAGTTAATTGTGAAAGTTTGACCAAATTTTCAAGAGAAGAGGAACTTTTGAATAAGTATGTAATTAAGTAAGTAGCTTTAATATCAACCACTGAAATATCTCCTGTTCCCGAAAATCTGTTGTGTAGCGCTGTAGAAATAATCTACCAGTGACACAATTCCATAAACATTAGTAATTGATCCTTCTACCTTCTGTACAGCCACACTAAAAATTTGGATAGTCCTAAATATGTAAGGATATTGATTAGTAAATCCTTTTCATGGTCAGGAGGTAAGCGATAAAATCATTACTTGTTTACCACGACCAAAATTTGTACTGAAAAAAATCGCAAACCGCTATAATATCTAAAATAAAGTAAATCAAATTTTGTGGCAAAGGGCAATAATCCATGACTCCTTCTTTATCAAACTTCTTATTAAGTCTACTGGCGGGAACTCTAATTGTAGTTATTCCTGCTACAATTTTTCTGATATTCGTCAGCCAAAAAGATAAAGTTACCCGTTCCTAGACCCTAGATAATAGAAATTTTTCTTTTTGGAGCAAAGGTTAAGTCAGAATACCATTTCCTAGAAGTCTAAAAATCATGAATTCTTCTTAGGAATAAACTTTTTTCTGCAATAACCTAACAGTTATGTGAAGAGCCGAAAAGCAAACTATTTTAGGTTTAAGTTTCACCTAATTTTTTTTTGCAAAGACAAAGTTAAAGCCTCAGACTATAGAATAGGGAAGACAGTGATATAATTGTCCAAACCTAACAAGCTGAGGTTTTTCTTTGTTAAATTGATGATATAGCAGAAGGCAAAAGGAAAAATCTGGCGTTGTCTGAGTTTTTAGCTTTTGATATGTCAAATATAGCAATGGCGACTGCTATACAATATCCTACTAAATATTAAATAAGCTTTATATCTGCCAAATAACTTCAAGTCTAGATACCAAAGCAGGATAGAAATTTTAAACTTGAATTACTAATTGATGAATTACTTAGGAGATTTAGAATGGTCAACTTAGGATTAAATTGGAGTAGTTTGCTAGGAATAATCCTGGCCATAGCAGGAGCAGGACTATACTTTCTCCGCACATGGCGTCCAAAACTAGCGAGAGACCACGATATTTTCTTTGCAGCAATTGGCTTACTATGTGGAGGTATTCTTATATTCCAAGGCTGGAGACTAGACCCTATTTTAGCTTTCGGTCAGTTTTTGTTAACTGGTAGTGCCATATTTTTTGCAGCAGAATCTATCAGAATGAGAGGTCTTACAACTAAGCAAGCTAGAGAACGTACCCCTATTGTAGATGAAGAAAGATCGGTAAGTCCTGTTTATGGTTATGCAGAATCAGACTTAGACGAACTAGAACCTTATGAAGAATATCCCGCTAACCGTCGTATCAGAGGTTCTCAAGATTATCGTTCTTCTAGGCCAGATAATTTTGAGGATGACTACCGCCGTCGTCCTCCTAATCGCAGAAGTAGTTATGATAGAACAGAAGAAATCAACCCAAGATTACGCAAGCGTAGTCCTCGTTCAGAAAATTATCCTACTAGATCGTCTTCTGAATATTGGGAAAACTCTGTAGATTTAGAAGATAAGAGACCTGCTTCTCGCAGTCGAGATAATTTCAGTGATACTAATAGGCCAGAAGATAGACTGCCTCGCCCTCGTAGTCGAGATAGCTGGGAGACTTCTAGTACTGAAGAAAGACCACCCCATAACCGTACTCGTCGCCCTAGTCCTGAAACAAGCTACTCGGAAGAAACATCTCCTAGAACGAGAAAGCGTCGTCCACCAGAAGCATCATCTACTGATGGAGAAGCAACATCAGAAAATTATGTAGAGTATACTCCTATGGATTCTGTTGATAGTGATGTTAATGGTTAAATAGAATTTATAATAGAAGTAGGAATATTAGGTGGGGATAATTTGTCTTTTTAGAGTAAATAAAAAAATCCCATTTTTCCCCGCCCATTCTATTATTTATTTAGTAGCTGAATATCAATACTTCTGTATAAAATGTATAAAATAAATTTTTGCTGAATCTAAAAAATTATCATCAAAGCTTCACCACAAAATTCCTAATTTACTCATTAATAAGCTGTTTTGTATTCAAACCATATATCAAATTTTTTTCAAAGGGAACAGCGGTGCGAACCCGCGGGGTGCGACAGATGCAAGCGTTAGGAACCCGGCGAGGTCTCCTCGCCATGGGAATGCCGATCAAGAGAGGGAATGCGCACTCCTGTGAGGGAATATAGAATCTAAATGATTCTTAGCTTATTACTAATTTTCTATTAGTTTATAAACAATAGTTCAAACTGTTCAAATGTTATGAACTCCTCTATCCATTTTCAGTGAACTATAACCCCAATACTTTGCTGTGGTAAAATGAAGCCCTAATTGATTAAATTTCTTGTTTAATTTGCTCTACAACTATAGAAATTTTAGCAGTTTTCAATTTAGTAAAAAATACAAAGTACATAGACTTTAGCCTAAAATTAGAACGAACCTCTTCTCATAGAC
>NZ_JAAHGK010000140.1:0-8852 GCF_010672505.1 Okeania sp. SIO2B9
GGTAAATACTTGGGCAGACATCATTAACCGGGCTAACTTAGGAATGGAAGTAATGCACGAGCGTAATGCTCACAACTTCCCTCTAGATTTGGCTGCTGTAGAAGCTCCTTCTATCAATGGTTAATTTCTAGTTGATTGATTGAATTAAAAAAGTCCTCTATTTGGAGGGCTTTTTTTTTGCTTAAAAGTTTAATGAGCGATGGGTAACATGATCGCCTTTTTCAAAATCCCCTCTATCAAATATCACATGACTTGCGCAAAAACACCAGGTAGACAAAGTTCAAACTATAGTGTTTAAACTAAAACAGAGGTTAATTCAGAATTAATGGCTTAAGGTGTTCTTAGTAGTTTAGTAGTAAATTTTTTTAGCTTTTCAACCTCCTAATGTGAGGAAATATGCTGAATTTGCTAGTTTTTTTTAAAAGCCACAATTTCTGATTTGTTTTGTTTTTTACCTCCACTATAAAATGAAATTTAATTAATTCTTGCTCTATTTATTCAGTAGTTTTTTTGCGAGTAATTAACTTCATTAAAATGAGTGAGATAAATTTATTGAAAGTTTGTTAAAAAAAGATTATTGTAAAATTTGTTTATCTTTGTTCTTTATGGGTTTAATTCCCCACTGCCTACATGATGTCTAGAATTGCTTGGGGTAGATGCGGAGTGGCTTGTAAAAGACTATTCTAATACACTTTTTTTCCTTGTTCCTTCTTTCTTCCTCAAGCTCAAATAAATTATTTAATCATTAGAACTAAGTGCTTAAACCAAGAGTGCTTTCTAGAAATCTAACTTCAATATTTGCAATTTGTTTGCCTATATCGTGAAAGCCATTTAAATATTTAATTTCATTAGCATCATTTTCAGATGCTATATTTGCGAAAATACTGAGTTGATTTAGAGCAGAATTTGTATCAGTATTTTCAAGATAGTTATCTAGTAAAATTTGAAAATGTGCCATCAGCATTTTATTTGTTGTACATCTGATAATTTCTTTGAGGTTTTCTACTGAAAGTTGCTGATTATGGTTATTGGGATCGATTTTAAACTCCTCGCAGATTTGCTGAATAACTATTTCTTGAATATTCATTTTTATTTCTCCTTAATAATTGAGTGACTTGGCTCAGATAGATTCAGTTTCTCAATTTACTAGTGAAGAAGGCTGATAGCCTCATTTCACCTACAATTTGCATAATAGCCAAGGCTAGCAATGGATGTCAAGGTATTAGTGTAGATAAACAAGGTATTAGTGTAGATAAATAATATATAATTCCGATAATTAGTTATCGTATAAGTCAGTAGTCAGGAATCAGGAGTCAGAAGTTTAGAGTAGGGAGTCAGTGGTCGGGAGAAAGGAAGGATGAGAGTAGGAATTATCTAGGGATATTCTGGGATTTTATGTCTGTTCTGTATTGAATGGAAGTATAAAGTGCGACAAATGTATAATCGGATTTCATATGAGTCTTGTTCTCAAACTCTATATCCCTTGCTAGAATAGAATTTAGCAATGGCTAGCAAAGGTTAAAGGTATGAAGAAACAAAGACCGAGAAACTCTGATGGGACATTTAAAGAAGACCCTGAAGCCTTGACCAAAAAATCTATAGGTCTGAGGATTAGCAAAAAGAAGATGCCCAAGTTAGAGAAAGTTGCGAAACAGAGCGGAATATCAACAACAGAAATTTGTAGAATGATTATTGAGGAATGGCTTGATGCTCTTGAGTCTAAAGATGAGCAAAAAAAATCTATGATTTCTGAGGGAAAGTTATTGGCCTGATTGGAGATTATTTGTCCAATCAAGTAAATCAACCTCTATCTTCAAAATATAATTCTACGAAACTTCACAAACAAAGAGCTTTAGAACTTTATTATGATGGACTTAGTTGTCAGGATATAGCTGAAAAATTAGAGTTTGAGGGTTATAGAAATCGTAAGAATAAACCTTTTAGTTCTACTTCAATTAGGAAATGGATTAAAGATAGCAGTTAGTAATTGAGTTGCACTAACCATACTGTAAAAGAAATAGCTAAAGTGCAACTAAAAGTTTTATTATCATCATTATTTAGACCGAACATGATATAGAAATCTGTGCAATAACTGTAAAATTTGCTTAACTAACTGAAAGCTGAATTACTGTTTGCGGGGCATTTCGTCAGAAAACACTTTTTAATATACACGAAAAAATCTAAAATTCTTTCTTAAATTAAGCTGTCTTATCATTAATTAATATATTTTCATACAACCGTATATTAAAGACTTCTATAGCAACTGCCATTACTACTCTTGACTTATGAAATATCTAAAACAACAGAATATTAATAATTAGGGTTTGCGCTCAAAAGTCTTTTAGTAGGGGTAGGAGACAGGAGACAGGAGACAGGAGACAGGAGAAATGGGAATGAGTGAGGAGGTAGGCGTAAGAATTGTCCCTTGATTTTTCTGCCATAATCGTCCCAAAATACTAGCTTTTTGAGCGTTTTAGACTGAAACAGGTACACTTTTTAAAGGCCCCAAAAAGGCACTTGTCTTTATATATCAATGCTTTTAGATTTATTCAGCAAGCCCTAATTAACTTTCTTCCTTCTTCCTTCTACTATATATAATTTTCAAAGAAGTTTTTAAGTTACCTTGAATGCTAGATATAAAAGATAATTTTGAGCGGCCGCTATAGACAAAAATAATCATTTCTCTTGCTTACCCTTTTAAGGAAATAAAAAGCGGTCGATTTTCGGAGTTTCCCGAAGGGTGGGATGGCAAGGAAACCCGCTCTTGCAGAGCAGCTCCGCTAACACCATATCCAATCCACCAAGAGAAAGAAAATTTTTGCATCTTATTGCCTCTCTATTACAGGAGGTACTGATAACTGTTAGCACAGTTCCTCCAAAGGAGGCTATCTGATAACTGAATTGATATACGTTCAAATTTTTTGCTAAATAAAAAACAACTAATTAACCTCATAAGTTTTACTTTATAGGCAACAATATTTCAAATTCAGTTCCTACTCCTGGAGTTGAGTTAATATGTAATTTTCCCTGATGGTTATCAACAACAATTTGATAACTAATTGCCAGTCCTAAACCAGTACCTTTACCTACAGGTTTTGTAGTAAAAAATCTATCAAAAATTTGCTTTTGAATTTCGTAGGCAATACCAAGACCATTATCAACGATACGAATTGAGAGCCAACCATAAATTTCTTTAGAATCTTCAGTAGAAGTTACATTACCTTTCATCTGATAATTAGAATTTAATTCTATGTCATGAGCAGATTTATCCACATTTTGATCTGTATTTTCAGATAAATCTTTAGCTTTAGTATGAATCCATATTTTACCTGGTCTACTATCAGTTTCTTTTTCTTGATACTCTTCTAGAGCATCAAGAGCATTCGTAATCAAATTCATAAACACTTGACTAATTTGACCAGAATGACACAAAATCAACGGTAAATCCCCATAATTTTTAATAATTTCAACTCCACTAACCTTCCAACGATTCTTTAAAATTAATAGAGTACCATCTAAACATTCATTAATATTTGTTTCTTTGCGTTTAGTACCTTCCATGTGAGAAAAATTGCGGAGACTACTAACCAATTGCATCATCCGGTCAGCCGAAATTTCTATACTATTCATCATCTCCAAGTAATCATGTTTGACAAATTCAAAATCAATATCTTCTTTTAAATCTTCAACTTCTTTTATTGGTTCAGGAATATTTTTCTCATAAGTATTAATCAATTTAAGAAAGTCTTGATAATAACCAGACATAAACTTAGAATTACCTGCCACACAATTAATTGGATTTCTCAGTTCGTGGGCTAAACCTGCCACCATTTGCCCTAACATTGCAAGTTTTTCAGTTTGAATTAGTTGTGCTTGAGTTTGTTTCTGTAATAAATCTTTAGCAAGTTGATGAATATAAGATTGAGCAATAAGTAATTTTTGAGTTTCTAAAACTTGATAATCTTCTGGAGAATTTTCTACAATAACTGGTTCATAAATAAATTCTTGAGGTCTCTTTACTGCTTTATCAGCAGCATCTACAATAGGTGTATCTCCTGAGAAGATTAATAATTCAGACTTAATAAAGTCGTATAAGACCTTAACGGAACGATTTAAAAAAATTTCTCTTCCATATTGGCGACTCAACGTTTTGAGAAATTGCTGTTGAGAAATCATACCAATGAATTTACCCGATTTTGTTAAAATAATACCTGGAAGTAGGGGATTTTCTTCAAAAACTTTAGCTAAACTAATTCCTGATGTATCAATTTCAACCCGGATACTATGAAGTTGTAAATCTTTTACAGTGGAACCTAAATCAAGATGGTTATTTAAGTAAGAAAACATAGGTAATAAAGAATAATTAATGACTATTGTAAAGTTTGAGTAATTTGTTCTTAAATCTTTTTAGCTAAGATACCGAGTGACTTAAAATACAGTTCCAGATGAAGTAATAACTGATAAATATTGATGGTTTTATCATACCAATTTTTTTAAATAAATTTAATTTTATGCAATAAAAGCATTACTAATTGAGGATGAAGCACCTGAGTTTACTCCCAAACCTGTTTAACATTACTAATCTCTATAAGCTTAAAAATCAGTAGACAATTTATTTGTCAGAAGGTCTTATAAATTGCTTTTCAGTTTGTTGAATAAAATATTTCGTTTGTCTTGATGTTCCAATCAAATATACCTTTGCCTATTTATTGAAGAGTTAATTGCCAAGATTCTTGAATTCGCAAAAGACAAATATAAACATATTTTACAACAATTAAAAACTATTTATTTTTCCATTTTACTTCAACTTAAGTATTTATACTAAACTAACATATAAAATCTATAAATTTCTTTATAGTTTTCATCATCTCCTTAACTTTTTCTTTGCCTGAAAATAATCTTTATCTGAATTTTTATCAAATTATTTTGGGCTATTTATCTCTATATAATTATGCATAAAAATTTATTGATAGATGATAACTTCAAACCATTTATAGCAATTTTAAATAAAAAAGTATTAGACATCTGTGAATATCAATCAAAATTATTAGCTAAAGAATATTGATTATTAATAAAATGCTTGAGAGTTACTTAATTCATAAAATAGAGTAAAATTCCTTATTTACAGAGCTAAATCAAATACTTCTTAGTAGAACCCATTTGATATCTTTGCACGCGGTATGTGCTTTTGGCATAGAAGTCAGAATTCAGTCCTGGTCAAGTCAGGAAATTCAGGAACGAGAATAGGGGAAAAAGCGGATGCAACCCCGTGCCGCCCTTAAGCGCAAGCTGTCGGAACCAGGCATTCCCATTCCGGGACGGTAGGGAACGGTGTCTTTGCCATGGGAACGCCGACCAAGAGAAGGGAACGCGCACCAAACAAGTAGAAAAATGCTCCCATCTCCCCATTTCCCCATCTCCCTATCTTTAACTATATAAGTAGTGAACACCGGATCTGGGAACAGCGGGAAAACATTCGGATCATCATCAGCATAAGTCCTAACCTACCTGTCTATTACTATAAATAAAATTTTTGCCCTTGTGTTTTCCATGAGGAATACCTCTAAATTGACTTGTGACTTTTTTAAAAAAACTTTTGACCAGGACGAGTAATCTCAATAATTAGATTTAAGATTCATACTAAATCCGGTTTCGATCAACACTATAGTGCTTAAAGGTAAAGGGTCAGCAGCAAATCATAGATGCTAACCCTAATTTATTCCTATTTAGCAAGGTTTGGCTCCAAACCTACTATTTTTTGTCAATTCTATTGTAACGATGACAAATATTTTTTATCAATTTAATAAGGGTAAATATATTACCTCTTACCCAGGGCAAACTCAATCTAGACAACTACAAAGATATCCAATTGGCATCTTTGATAGTGGTGTGGGTGGAATTGGTGTCTTAAAAGAATCATATCGCCAACTCTCCAGAGAGACCTTTATATATTTTGCTGATACAGCACGACTCCCCTATGGTACAAAATCTCAGGCAGAAATCGTACTATTTGTACGTCAAGTGCTAACATGGATGCAACATCAGGGTGTAAAAATGGTGATCGTTGCCTGCAATACTGCTACTGCTGCAGCAATAGATCGAGTAGCAGTTGAATACAATTTTCCCATTATTGGTATGATTGAACCTGGTGCAAATACAGTTGTCAACAGAGGGAACAAAAAAATAGGTGTCATCGCCACTCGACAGACAGTCAACAGCAATGCTTATCTAAATACTATTCTTAAATTAGATCCTTCAGTTTTAGTATTTCAAGTAGGAGCACCTGCTTTAGTACCATTAATTGAACAAGGCCGCATTAATGATGTGTATACTTTTGAGGTAGTGCGACAATATCTTAAACCCCTAATGGCACAACAGATAGATACCCTGATCTTAGGTTGTACCCACTACCCCCATCTACTTCATTTATTTAGACAAATTTTAGGCAATTCAGTACAGGTAGTAGACCCTGCCATTGCTGTTGTTAGCACTGCTGCTAGGGAACTTCAACGTTTGGGGATATCAAGCGATCGCCCTCCACACTGTACTAACTTCTATGTCAGTGGTAACCCAGAAGAATTTGCAAAAAAGGTGCAGCTATTCCTGGGTTTTACTCCGATAGTAGAGCAAGTTTGTTTAGAAGTGGAAAGAGTAACAGTTAAATCTGAATCTGTCGCTTGATTCATATAGCAGGGAACAGCGGTGCGACACCGCGGGGTGCGACAGAGGTCTGAACAAAGCGCCACCTGTGGGCGCATTCGCAAGCCAATCTAGCATCTGGTAGCGCACTCGGTGTGAGGGAACAGGCAACAGTGGAAAAAGAATTTCTAGGTTTGATCATCAGTCTATTTCCTAACCAACTTGTTCCTTGCTATAGCAATCCTATTTCAGTTGCGGGTAAAAATATCTTTGAATTTAGGGGACAGGGGTAAAAGTTTCAGAGTTTTTATATATCCTTAGATTTTTTACAAATCATTTAGGATTGTTATATAGCAAGCGTTAAAATATCCTTTTTATCGCACTCCTCAAAAAGAATTCTATACTTATGCAAAACTTCAATGATTCAGTAATTAGTAAGATTCAATGACGTTCATAGCTATTATTAGCCAGTAAGTGTATATTATTCTTATGTTTACTACTCCCACTCTCCATCTCCCCATCTCCCCATCTTCCCCACTGCCCCACTCAAGAAAACATAGAAAAGTTTTTGAGATTTGCTATGATTTGGTGCCGTTCTGAGACTTACATTGTATTCAACAGCGTCAAATATTTTTTTTAGTAGAAACTAGATTAATTTGATTTTTTTAGATATTATTTTTATTTTGTTCCATTTCAATTGAGCCTTAATTAGTTGATTTTAATCAAGTTCAATTAGTTTATATGTATCAAAATATAGGCATAAATATATCCTATCTATTCACAAATTGTATTTGTTATGCTAAACTCTTGTGCATCAATATGGTCATCACTAAGGAAAAAAATTTATGGCTGATATTACAGTTTTAGTTGAGAATGTAGCTTCTGGAGAAAGTGCAGATAGTAGTATATTCTTATCTCAGATGTGGGTGGGTTTTCATGATGGAAACTTTGACCTTTTTAATTCAGATCCAAGTGAAGCTGCTACTCCTGGTTTAGAAAGGTTAGCTGAAGATGCTATTATTGAACCAACAGGTGAATTTACAACTACTTTATCTACTGAATTTGACGATAGTGGAGCTGGTACTGTTCAAGGAATAGTTCAAGGACCAGTTGTTGAGGGGAGCAATTTTAGGGATTTTTTCCAAGGAGACATTGGTGTTGCCCAATTTACTGTGGATGAAAATGCTGACAGCAGTAGCTACTTTAGTTATGCTTCCATGATCCTGCCTAGTAATGATGCCTTTACTGGTAATGGAAATCCTACTAGGTTTGAAATTTTTGATGACAATGGAAATTTCTTAGGACTAGATTTTGTTGCTAATGGAACAGATATCTGGGATGCAGGAACAGAAGTAAATGATGAAGAACCTGCAAATACAGCAGCGCTAGGTCAAGAAGCTCCAGATACAGGAGAAGATGAAGATGGAACTGTTATGTTACATCCTGGTTTTATTGGCAGTGTGCGAGAAGGTGACGACGCACCAGGGAATATTTTACAAGCACGCCCTGACGCTGATTTCACCACAGAAGATAATGGTGTAGGTAATGAAATCGCCCGCATCAGTGTTTTACAAAATACGATCGATACTTCTGGTGAGAATCTTCTCAACGGTTCCGATACAGAGGATTTTCTCTCCGGTCTTGGAGGTGATGATACTTTAAATGGTCTTGGTGGAAGAGATTGGTTAGTTGGTGGTAGGGGTAACGACCTGCTCAGAGGTGGTGAAGGCGATGATATTTTGGCAGGTCGCATTGGGAACGATCGTATGCTTGGCGGTAATGGTGATGATATTTTAAATGGTGGTCAAGGTCGCGATCGCATCAATGGTGGTGCTGGTAACGATACTCTAACTGGTGGTGCAAGTATTGACCGCTTTATCTTCAACACTAATAGTACATTTTCTGCGAATGATGTAGGTGTAGATACAATTACTGATTTCAATCAAGGGCAAGACTTGATACTCCTTGACAAGACTACTTTTGCTGCGCTCCAAAGTGATGCTGGAGCAGGATTTAGTATTAGCAGCGAATTTGATGTGGTTGAGTCAGACGAAGCTGCTGCTACTTCTTCAGCTTTAATTGTTCACAGTACAGAAGCTGGTAATTTGTTCTATAATCCAAATGGTGCTGCAGAAGGTTTTGGTAATGGTGCTCAGTTTGCTAATGTACTTCCTGCTTTAACTGCAGACGACTTTGTTTTGCGAGCTTAGTTC
>NZ_JAAHGK010001400.1:0-1882 GCF_010672505.1 Okeania sp. SIO2B9
TGTATAATAAGCTGAGTTTTCTACAAAACCCAGTGAAGTAGATTCACAACAATTTCCATCATTAGTATCTAATATTGCCCAACAAGTCACTGTGAGAATTTTTACAGACAACAGTGCTGGTTCTGGAGTAATTATTAAACGACAAGGTAATACCTACACCGTTGTTACTAATCATCATGTAATTGAGAATAACTCTCATAAACTTTACCCAATTATGAGTGGAGATGGGATGACTCATCAAGCCACCCTAATTTCATCTCCTCAAATGGGTAATTTGGACGTAGCATTATTGCAATTTACTAGTGATCGCCCTTATCAAGTTGTAGAAATTGCCAACAGTAATGTACTTTCAGTAGGAGAAACTGTTATTGCAGCAGGTTTTCCCAATTGGCATCAACCAGACTCCTTAGAAATGAGTAGTACCCGTGCTTGGGGTAGTCGTGCTTTTCAGTTAACTTTAGGAGCTGTAGAAATGTTACCCAGTCGCACCCTCAGCCAAGGATATCAATTAGGTTATACCAATGATATTAAAAGTGGCATGAGTGGTGGACCGATTTTAAACAATAAAGGTCAGTTAATTGGTATTAACGGGCGCTCAAAATATCCCATCGCTGGAATTGGAGCATTTAATTTTGTAGATGGCTCTCAACCATCTGTCGAGCAGTTCAAAAAAATGGAATCTCTAAGTTGGGGTATTCCAGTTTATAGAATTATCAATTAATTAGGGCCGGATGGCAGAAATAACTAACCAGTTACAAAATCCTAAAAGCCTTACTAATCAATACTTTTAACTTTTGACTTTTGACTTCCGCATAGTGGCACTAAAAGCTCAAACTCCTAAAAGTCTACAGACAAAGAATCCCACTTTTCATCAAACCATTGTTTCTCACTTTTCCATTTCGGGTCTCTACTTTTATGCATTTGGAGGTTAATGCTATTCGTGACATCATCTAGTGTACTTCTAGATAATCCATGTCTACCTCTAGTAGTAGATTCTTGAGTTAAACTCGTACTTCTATCCTTGGGCAAACTATTAGCACTGGTACTCAACAATTGTTCTGAGGAACCTGTAACATTTATGACTGACTTTTCTTGAGCTTTTGTGGGAGTAGCACTTAAGCTAACAGCACAAAACATTGTTAATGTTGCAGTAAATAAAGTCTTAGTAGTTGTAACTTTCATTTTTTTTCCTCTTGACAATTGATTGAGATACTTTAGGTAAACAAATTAACGCTAATGCGCTCTTTTATTATCCCATAATTAACTACTTTTTTAGAGGCTACTTAATTTTAGAAAGTATAATTTTGAGAATGAAATTAGAAATTAGTTAATAAAGTAGTTAAAACAGACACAAACTTAGAGAAAACTAAGCCATTAGTGCCTGAGAATATCGTCTACAGATTTTGATTGGATATTTCCTATTTATTATAGTTTTAATTGAGAAGAGAAACTTATTTTCAACTAGCCTTTTCTCAACATTATCCAATCTAAATAGTTCAGCAACTAGATAGTTCAGAAATAAGGAATGAAGAGGGAAAATTTATTTGCTTACTTATCCCCTCAACATCTCTACTAAAACCATTTACTTATTCGTAGATAGGTTCGTCACTAGCAGTACCTTGTCCGAAATCCTTAAATTGAGTGATAATCTCTTCTGATTTCTCACGATTTCCTGGCTTTAATGTGAATACTACATTATCGAAGCTAGGCTCTTCTTCTGGAGAAACATAAACTACTTGCTCATAGTTTACAACTCCAATGATTGTGTGGACTGCAACTCTCTCTTCCGACCATCCCAAAGGTGCTTATACTCCTGACCGTCGTTGTCAATCTGTTAGCACTCGTCTAACTAACCTTGCTTATGCCCTGGGAATGGAAACTT
>NZ_JAAHGK010001401.1:0-1880 GCF_010672505.1 Okeania sp. SIO2B9
CGGGAGGTAGACAAACATCTTGATCGAAGCGGATCAACATTTATTTATGTAAGGGGGTGCTTTCCGCCCCACCCTGTGGAGGAGTGGGGAAACCAGCACCCCCTTACCAACCCCCTTATGGTTGTTGTTTCTTGATTGGCATAATAATATCAACTGTAGTTCCTTGGTCTACTCCCTCACTATAGAGATGAATACTGCCATTCATCATTTCCATCAGACCGCGAGAAATAGCTAATCCTAATCCATTTCCTCCAAACTTACGCGTTTTTGTACCATCTACCATCACAAAAGGCTGAAACAGTTTATCTTGTTGCTCTGGATTAATACCAATTCCCGTATCTTCAATCTTAACTAAAACCCGATTTTCTTTCCCACCATAATTATCAGATAAATTATTTGTATTTTCAGCAACAATAAAGTTATTGTATTCTTGGATAAGACAAATATTAATACTTCCTTTTTCCGTAAACTTAATTGCGTTACTTATAACATTTTCAAACACTTGCTTCAACTTTTCTTGGTCAGCGTTAACAATTATTACTTGTTCAGGAATATTTAGTTTTAATAATAAAGATTTTTGTTTAATATATTCTCTAAATGAATCTATTGTTTCGTGTAATAATTTGCCAATATCGACATCCTGCAAATATATCGATAAAGTTTCTGAATCAATTCTACGAATATCTAGGATATCATCAATAATTCCTAGTAAATGAATGGCAGAATCATTAGCTTGTTTCAAAAACTCCTTTTCTTCTTCTTTCGTATCACAAAATCCATCATCAATCAATTGAATAGAGCCAATAATTCCATTGAGTGGAGTTCTTAATTCATGAGAAATATTAGCCAAAAATTCGCTTTTTAACTGGTTAGCAACTTGAGCTTCTTTAGAAGTAACTTCTAATTGATTTGCCCATCTTTTAAGCCTATAGACCATACTTTCCAATGCAATTGCTAATTGATTAAATTCACGAATTCTTAGACTTATAGGTACTTTATTGGGAGAGTCTAAATCATTGACAGCAAGAGCATAATCTCTAAGTTTTTCCAAAGGACGAGCTAAATCACGAGCCAAATAAATAGTTGCCATAACACTAGCACCAACTAAACCAAAAATCAGAATAATTAGAACTTTTTGAACTTGTCTAAGACCAGATAAAGCAAAGTCTATAGGTGTAATAGCTAAAACAATCCACTTTTTATCATCATCACGGTCTACAGGACTAGAAGTTGGTGCATATCCTACTAAAAATTCATCATCTGCTGATAATTTGAGTCCCAATAATTCAGGCAATATCTTTTTAAATTCATCAATAAATTCTCTCAGAGGATTACTATTACTCTTTTTTGAAATATCTATTTCTTCAAAAGAGAATATGTGGATAAAATCTTTTCTACCTTCCTGTGCATTTCTGATAATATGTTTTAGCCTTTCTGCATCTGGTCCATCAGAAATATTACGCCCTACTCTATCAGGATCTGGACTAGCTAAAATTGTACCTTTATAATTAATTACTACAGTTGAACCTGCCAGTGAACCTCTTCTGCGATTTGTTTGCATTGGTAAATCCGACTTAATGCTTAAGGCATAACGCAATTGTCTTTCACTACCTTCAGCAACATATACTGGTACACTCAAACCTAAGCTAACTTGTTTTTTCTGAGCAACCGTATCATCACTTGAAAAACTATCCGAGTTTAACTGTTCTGGCCATATATAACTTATATCAACATTAGACATCTCTCTAATTAGCTGTCTGTGCTGCGCAGGCCATATATTTAGTGATGGAGAATTTATTGATTCATGATCACAAGTATTAGCTATAATCTCAGAAGTTTGTAAGTTACTCAATTGAACGCATCTTACCTGAGTTGGTAAC
>NZ_JAAHGK010001402.1:0-1880 GCF_010672505.1 Okeania sp. SIO2B9
GTCCGGTTGAACAGTGATAAATAAATAACTACGGAGGAGTCAGTCCTCAGGAGGGAAGAAAGAAGAAGTGGAGTTGAAGGAGAAAGTTTTTTTATAACTAATTATCCGGACATGATATTATATCATGTTCGGATAATTAGTTATAAATAACTGTTGTTAGGAGTCAGGAGTCAGGAGTAAATATTGGAGGAATAGTATTGATAATTTCAGTATTTGTTTGGTACTGTCGATACCCGGAGTCCTTAAATTTTATTTATAACTGACCCGTCCGAACATGATATTACGCAGCTACAATGTATTTTTGTCTGAAGCGACTGACAACTGATAACTGAAATGACAGGGTTTGCGGAGTAGTCTGAAATGGAAAGCAATCTCAAATCCTAGTTTTTCGTACCTCATGGGTAAGTCCTGATTTTTTATTTTGTAGATATAACAGTGCGTGCTGGTATATATATACTAATTCACTTTAAAGATGTCACAAATAGTTTCCAACTTTAAATGTGAAATAATTTGCTGAAATTATCATTTTCTTTGTGGGTTTAATACCCCACCGTCAACGGTCGTGTTCAAAATTACTTGGGGGAGCGAATCCCCATGTAATTTTCCTCCTGTCTCCTGTCTCCTGTCTCCTGTCTCCTTCTTCAATGTATAATATAAAGTTTTGAGCTGATAAAATCTGACTTTTTAACTTTTGACTTTTAACTTTTGACTTCCGTGCGATCGCTAATTCAGAAAATAACAGTTCAGAAAATAAATAACATCTTTAAAAATGTCGAAATACATTATTTTGTCAATTTTTTTATTAATATTCTTTTTTGCTGTTACACCCCCCGCAGCAGCATCTTTTTGTCGTAACTATAACGGCAATAAAATTTGTATTCTCAATATTAAGCGCAGTGCTAAAAACTATTGGGAATATCGAGCAGAAGTTAGTATTAATGGTAGGAGAAAACCATTGGAAATTTATAACTGTCGCACTGAAGAAAAAATACAAAAAAATGGTAAGATTGTTAAATTTAAACCTAATGGTGCTGGTAAATTAATTTGTAATGTTCTCAATAAATAGTCATTTGAAGAAGGAAGAAGGAAGAAGGAAAAAGAAAGAAGGCTTAAAAGCTTGAAAAACCTTAAATTTCCTGTAGATATTCACATGATAAAGCTTAGAGAGGGAAATGTTTTTCCTACTGTTCCCTGTTTCCTATTCCCTGCTATATGAACCTGCAACAGAGGAGATTGTCCAATGGATAAGTTAGAGCTTTATCGAACCTACATTTAAACCCTATTAGAAAAGTATGGTCAATCAACATTTCGCAACGAAGATGTAGAAAACGAACTATTTTTTGACCCCATACGGAATCATTATCAACTTATGCGAGTTAGTTGGAAAGGGTTGGAATGAATTTACTATACTGTTTTACATTTCGATATCAAAGATGGCAAAATTTGGCTTCAGCATAACGCTACTGATATTGATGTCGGTCAAGAATTAATTGAAATGGGTATTGCTCAAGAAGATATTGTATTGGGGTTACATCCGCCTTACAAGCGTCCATACAGGGGCTATGGTATTGCTTATTAAAACTAGGAGAAAGCAAGAAACCAGGAGTATAATAAAAAAGTTTTTATTTTTTTCGTGACTAATTAAATTTATGATTTTATAGATAATTATTAATATGTTTAGCCTAAAGAAAGTGATTACTAATATTACGAAAAAACAGGATATTCAGTTGATTAATTTAGATTAATTTCTTGATTGGTATCCTGATGGTTATGATAGTAGGGAAGTTGTACATAACTTCCCGATCATAAATCAAGTTACCACAAAATTAACCAATTTTCCAGGTACCACAATTACCTTTTTAATCTCCTTACCTTCTATA
>NZ_JAAHGK010001403.1:0-1878 GCF_010672505.1 Okeania sp. SIO2B9
TGTTGTACGGTTAAAGTTAAAAGTGTGGCGAGCCTTAATATAATATCGTAAATAAATCAATCCGGTAAAAGACTAAACTAGGTGGTAAAATCAGAAAGTATATTTTTAACTAGCTATCAACTATTAGCTATCAGCTATCAGCGGAAAAATTTGTCTATATAATTAGGCACCTGTTTCCAGGGCAGTCCAGACCGAAGAGCTTGGTTGATTAATGGATAATTGATAATGGATAATTACCTCTCCCTAAAAGCTATGCTTTATCAGCAAAATTCTTTACAAAAGTGGATAATGCCTATTATAAAAAGCTTACGAGCATTTTTTTGATTTTACTAATTTGACAAATTGACTAACTTGTGTACTTCTAAAAGTTGTTTTTTGTCGTTGCGATGGCAAGGACACTAGGAGCTTTCAGCCTCTATTACATCAAATGATATTTTTGTCAAGTTTTATGTGAAGAAAGATGTTTATAAAGCATATCCCTAAAAGGGAGAGGATTGACAAGTAAGGAAAAAATTTATTTTTTTTCCCTTGAAAGGGCAGGCTTTTAACCGGAATTGTTTAATTATTAATTATTAATTATTCGGTAAAAAATCCCCGAATTCTAGCTTGTAGCTTAATTTTAGGAGGAGTTGCGCATCCCCTTTCTGTACGGGAATGGTACGCAAAGGCGCAAAGCTGACCGCTGATTGCTGGACTGCTGTTTGCCAAGCATTCCGCAGGAAACGCTTTTTAACATTTATTCAGAACTCTGGCAGTTCGTAACATAAGGAGAAAATATGGCCGAATTAAGTAAGGAAGAAATGCGTGAAAGACTGGGAAATATTGACAAGATTCGTGATATAATATTTGGCCCTAAGCTCAGAGAGTACGAAAATCGTTTTGAAAAGCTAGAATCAGAATTATCCTCTGTCAAACAAGAAACTAAAAATCAAATAGAACAAGTAAAAAGTGCTTTTTCTACAGAACTTCAAGCTACAGTTGATTCTATAGAGAAAAAGATTAGGAATATTAACTTAAATATCCAAAATACTCAAGAAGATGTTGTGGAAACTAAGCAACAAATTGAGCGAGTAAATCGCAAAATTATTACTACTAAAGAAGCTTTAAATGAAATTATTGATAATCAAACAACTTCTCTACGGGAAGATTTATCACAAACAAGGGAGAAATTACAGAATGATGTTAGTCATTTAAAAACCCAAATATTTGAAGAACTTGAAAAGCGCTTTTCTTTGCTTAAGGATGTGAA
Source organism: Okeania sp. SIO2B9 (assembly GCF_010672505.1). Taxonomy (NCBI): domain Bacteria; kingdom Bacillati; phylum Cyanobacteriota; class Cyanophyceae; order Oscillatoriales; family Microcoleaceae; genus Okeania; species Okeania sp. SIO2B9. The sequence continues at coordinate 1,250 of NZ_JAAHGK010001403.1, forward strand.
AGTATCACGGGATGATTTAGCAGAAATAATGTTTGAAGTTGGCATGAGAATGAAAAAAACTGAGTTTGTGAGCGAACTCAAAGAAGCAGCAGATAAAGATTTAGAAAAAGAGCTTTTAATCTCAGACAACCATCATAAATGATCGGAATATAGATGGCTTACTTAAACGAAAAATCGATTAATAAATCACAAGATATTAATCATAATCAATCTGTTGAACTGAATACGGAAACAGTTGAACAGTTAAGACGCTTGTTGAGTTTATTGGTGGATTTAAACTTAGTTGATTTTCCGGAAGATTTAACAGCAGAATCAACGGACTCTCAAGAAGATATAGATTTTCAAGAAACTACAGTAAATCAAACAGAAAATCATCAAAATTCAACCCATCAGAGAATCACAAAACACCCGGAACAAAATCAGCAGAACATTAATGATTTTTCGGAAGATTTAACAGGAGAATCAATTAACTCTCAAGAAGATATAGATTTTCAAGAAACTACAGTAAATCAAACAGAAAATCATCAAAATTCAACCCATCAGAGCATCACTGATTTTTCGGAAGATTTAACAGGAGAATCAATTAACTCTCAAGAAGATATAGATTTTCAAGAAACGGCAGTAAATCA
>NZ_JAAHGK010001404.1:0-1877 GCF_010672505.1 Okeania sp. SIO2B9
CTTGCGATGCAAACTGGTTTACATCGCAACACTATAAGTAAGGTATATCGTCAACTTGAAGATATTGGTCTTGTGGAAGCTCAAGCAGGTTCAGGTATTTATGTCAGAGCACAGGGAAATGAGAGGGGGCGAAAATTAAATTCTCCCATATATGAAAAGTATCCCTATGCCAGTCATATAGTCAAGGGTAGCTTGGATGAATTACTGTCCCAAGGTTGTAGTCTGAATGAAGCTAGAGAAATGTTTCTCACTGAGATTGACTGGCGACTGCGTTGTAGTGCCAGGGTATTAGTGACAGCTCCCTCTAATGATATTGGTATTGGACAGTTAATGGCTAAAGAGTTGGAACAAGCTCTTAATATTTCTGTCCAAGTAGTTCCTCTGGAAGAACTAGGTAGAGTTATAGATGAAGTATCTTCTGGAACGGTTGTCACAAGTCGATATTTCATTGGACGAGCTGAAAAAATAGCTGCTCCTCAATCTGTACGAGTGATTCCAATTGATATATATGATTATGCTCAAGAATTTAAGTTGGTTAATAATTTATCTCAGGGAAGTTACTTTGGTATAGTTAGTCTCAGTTCTGGTCTACTAAAAGCTGCAGAAGTAATTATTAATAGTTTGCGTGGAAATGATGTAATTGTAATGACTGCGCAACAGGAAGAAACCCACAAAGTTGATGCTATGGTGCGGATGGCTAAAATAATTATTTGTGACAAATTTAGTGATGCTAAAGTTAAAGCTGCCGTACAAAAAAACAGAGCAGATATTATTCGCCCGCCACAAATTATCTGCTTTGAAAATTATATTGGAACAGAGTCAATTAATTTATTGAAACGAGAGTTGGGTTTGGTATAGTTTATGCTAAATATTATGCAATATGAAGAACAATTAGATAAAATTAATATTAATTTATTCCCTATTTCCGATGTTTATGCTGCTATAACTTTATATGGTATTTTTATAGCAGTTTTCATTAACATAGAATACAGAGATTTTGGCTTAAAGGCAGAAGCCAGAGGGCAGAAGGCAGAAGCAATGCAAGTCTACCTTTGTGAAAACCGCTATAAAGATTGTGAGACCTAATAATTGCTGAATATAGGATTACTAAAAAATCTCTATAGCAATCCTTTCTAATTTGTAATATTTGAGTGACAGTCAAGAGCCATAATTTTAGAAGTTTTCAGTTGAAATTAACTACTATAAAAATTGTCACAACTAATTTAGGATTTCTATATCTATAATTTCTTCTTATTCCATTTTTATGTCAATCTTAGTTTCACACCTTAAAATAGAAAAACTATAGTTCAATAACAAAGAAATAAAAAAATTCAACTACAAATTATATTTTTATTTTATGGAACCAAGCATTAATTTAAAGCAAGCTATTGAGAAGCGTCGCTCTGCTCGTGCATTTAGTAAAAATTCAATTCCTAATGTAATCCTAGAAGAAATTTTACGTCTTGGTATGATGGCTCCCTCTGGTTTTAACTTACAACCTTGGCGTTTTATTGTGGTTAAAAAACAAGAGAATAAAGAACGACTTAAGGCTTGTGCTTTTAATCAACGCCAGGTAGGAGAAGCTCCAGTAGTTTTAATTTGTTGTGGCGATCGCCATGTATCTAAACCAGAATATATAGAATCTATAATTGAGTTGCGCAAAGAGCATGAAGCTATCAATGATACTTATGCAGATTATATGAAAAATTCAATCCCTAAAATGTTTGAAAGTCCTTCTTCTTTTGAGTCTATGGAAGCTTGGATAAATAGGCAAATAATGTTAGCAGTAGCTCACATTATGCTCGTTTCTAGTAGTTTTGGAGTTGATAGTTGTCCTCTGGAAGGATTTATTACATCTCAAGTTAAAGCAGCATTTA
>NZ_JAAHGK010001405.1:0-1876 GCF_010672505.1 Okeania sp. SIO2B9
TAGAAGAGTAGTCAGGAAGACTGAGTCATGAAGACCGAGTCAGGAGGGAAGAAAAAGAGGATAAATTTTTTTCATCAGTAATTATCCGGACATGATTTAATTAGTTTATTAAACTCTATTTAATATTCAGATATATTTTTTGATACCTTTTTTTCATTTTATAGCAATAGCCAGAGCAGTGAGGACATACACTAATGATGAATCACTAGACAATGTTTTTCCCAGTGTTCCATGTTCCCTGTTCCCTGCTATAAATATTTCACTATTTACCCGATCATGATAAACCATTATGCGACTTGGATTCTCTCCGCTCTTCCTTGTGGAATACAAAGATTTAATCTCTACATTCATCAATTAGCAATTAGCGGAGAGCATTTGTCGCTTGGGAAATAAATAATTACCTTTTTCTCCCTGATTTGTTTTGAATTTTCCCAACTGAAAATTTCAAATTTTGGAATTAATCAAAAGAATCATATTTCTTTGATTTTATCTAGAAAAGGTACGATTTTGCCATCTATTAAGAATGTGATTTTCTGCAATCATAGATGTAGTTTGTAACTCAGAAATTTGCTTTCTTGAAGCCTGTATTGTCTCGACTTGATCGTGAAATTCTTGTTGCAATTTAGTCAGTTTATTTTGATAATCTGTAATTATTTGTTTCTGCAATTCTGACTGTTTTTCTAAAGCTTCATAAGTTTCCTGTGATACCATTGAACCAACTATAGATTCAAGATATTGCAACTTATTGAGTTGCTCCTGTAACTGGTGCTGCAAAGCTTCATAATTTTCTTTTGACACCATTAAATCAGTCTGTTCTTCGAAACTTCGCAACTTATTTTGCTGTTCTTCTGACTGACGCTGCAAAGTCTCATAAACTTCTCTAGAAACCATTGTGGTAATTTGTGCTTCTAGATGTTGCAACTTATCTTGTTGTTTTTCTGACTGATTTTGCAGGGTCTCATAACTTTCCCGCAATACCATTGAAGCTATTTGAGATTCTAGTTTTTGAAGTTGAGCTATTTGCTCTTGTGACTCTTGCTGAAGATTCTGATAAACTTCCTTTGATACCATTGAAGCTATCTGAGATTCTAGTTGCTCAACTTGAGCAATTTGCTCCTGTGATTTGTCTTGCAAAGAATCATAAACTTCCCTAGATACCATCAAAGCAATTTGCTCTTTTAATTGAGCCATTTGCTCTTGTGACTCTTGCTGAAGATTCTGATAAACTTCCTTTGATACCATTGAAGCTATCTGAGATTCTAGTTGCTCAACTTGAGCAATTTGCTCCTGTGATTGGTCTTGCAAAGAATCGTATACTTCCCTAGATACCATCAAAGCAATTTGCTCTTTTAATTGAGCTATTTGCTCTTGTGACTCTTGCTGAAGATTCTGATAAACTTCCTTTGATACCATTGAAGCTATCTGAGACTCTAGTTGCTCAACTTGAGCAATTTGCTCCTGTGATTGGTCTTGCAAAGAATCGTATACTTCCCTAGATACCATCAAAGCAATTTGCTCTTCTAGTTGTTTTAGTTGAGCTAGTTGTCCTTGAGATTCTTGCTGGAGAGTTTTATAACTTTCCTGAGATACCATCAAAGCTACTTGCTCTTCTAGTTGTTTAAGTTGAGCTAGTTGTGCTTGAGACTCTACGATTACTTTTTTATCTTCTTCTAATTGCTTCTGTAAAGTTTCATAACTTTCTCTTGACACCATCGCAGTCATTTGGTATTCCAAATGTTTAATCTGTGCCATCTGAGATGCCAACTCTTGTTGTAAAGTTTGATAACTTTCCGATAACTGATTTTGTACTTCTACAGAGTCAACTAATGGTTCTGGAACTGTTACTATATCCAATTTTTCATCAGATACTTCATTT
>NZ_JAAHGK010001406.1:0-1870 GCF_010672505.1 Okeania sp. SIO2B9
TCTCAAATTGTAAGCATTCCGCAGGAAATGCTTACCTCAAATTAAAATATCAATACTATATTTATTATTTATGATGAGATTCATCAGCCCTAAGACAGACTTTGCTTTAAAGAAGAATTAAATGGATATTGCGTCTAATGGGGAAGCGTTTTGGATAAATTCCTGAAATAATTTTAAATCAGATACAAAAATTGTCTCTATAAAATTTATAAACCTTAGGATAATTGATTATAAATTGGGAAATTTTAGATGATTTATTAACTTAGTAAAAAAAAAAAGAAATGAGGGGCGATCGCTTATAGATCAATATAGTTCAATTAAGAAATTTTTGGGTAAATATATGGTGGCAAAAACCCATATTTACATTGTTGTTTGAATGAATTTTTGCCTAAATATGAACCGTATTTGCTAACGGATTAGCTGTGTTTATAATTCAAAAATTTCCCATTTTTTATACCATTTATCCATGAAGTTACCCTTAATATAAAGATAACAGCTATTAGTAAAATTCAGGTTTTGGTAAGAATTATTAAGGGCATTGTTACAGAAAAATGGTATTAGTCTATATTTTACCCATAAATAGATCCAAGTAGATGGTCGGATTAGCTAGTGCCTCTACGCGAAAGTTATGGGGAAAAATTTATCGATAATTTAATCAATTTTCTCCTCCAAATCTAGCTAATAGTTCATCACGGGACAATTGTAATAGTAAAGGTATTAATTCTGGTAGAGATAGAGATTGTAACCGCTGAATAATTACCTCTAGTTCGCTATCTAATTGCCCAAAACGAAACACAAGTAAATTTTCAATCACTTCTCTATCTCGTTGCTGTACTCCTTGCTGTATACCTTGTTGTATTCCCGACTGAGTAGCTTCTTCTAAACGTTGGGAAAAAAGTGGTGATAATCTCATAATTAACTCCCTATCTTCTGAATCTATATCTGGATTTACTTCTATATTACTCAGCAAGTCTGATAATAACAATAAAGCATTTTCACGCTGAGGATTATCCTTGGGTAATGCTTCTAACTCATCAATAGCTTGAGACTGTACTTTTCCCCTACCTAATATTCTCAGCCACATTGTTTCTGGAACTCGTGGTAACTGATGAATTACTACTATTGCCGTGCGTAAATATTCCGGTAAAAAATAAATTCCTCTCAGCCAGTTTTTTTCATCTAAATTAGCACCAAATCCATTTAATATAGATTGAGAAGCTGTAGGAGTAATTATCCATAATTTCGGATAATCATCTTCATAAATACGGTTATTATTACGCTTCGCTTCTCTTTGAAATTCTCCTCTGACTTCCAGTAATTTCAGCAAACAACTACAAATTTCATTGGAGGTGACAGGATTTCGGTAAGGTTCAAATAAAGCACTTGTTGTGGCAAAATGACCTAATAATCCTAATGCTTCTAGGTTTCCTTGAAGTTGTGGTTGAGGTGAAAACCAAACGTCGATTTGCCTAGCTTCTCCCCGCACTTCACGAGGTGCTTTTACTTCTCCAATAGTTGATAGTAATTCTTCTAAAAATTGTTTAGCAAATTGGTCATAAGGGAATCTGGTCATCAAATTTTCTTGCTTTTCTAAAACTTAGATATTAAACTATAGTTATTAATGCTATTATAGAAATAATTATTGTCAATCCTTAATATTCAGAAAGTATATTACTACACAGCAGGCAAGAAGCAAAAGTTTATTACAAGAGGTTTTTCTTTACGGAATTCTCTGCAAACAGCTTCTAGAAATTTCAAACGCTTTAATGCATACTGCTATGCCATGTTAAAAATATAGAAATTATATATTGATTATGAATTTTGAATTAGTACAAACTTTAGCTCAAGTTATTCGTTCTCTTCCAGAAGA
>NZ_JAAHGK010001407.1:0-1869 GCF_010672505.1 Okeania sp. SIO2B9
AATTTTTTCTGATAACTCCTGTAGGTTAAACACTAATAAAGTCTCCAGATCATAGGTAGCATAAAAACTCTTGTTTTCCTCTAAATTAATATCAACAGCAGGACCCCTCCTAAAGCTCTAGAATCAAGTAATTTTAAATTACCTCGATAGACAGTATGTCAGATTATCCCCATTTTTGTTAACTAGGCAACATTACTTCTTTTTCTCGTAAAACCCAACCATTTAAACCTGTAATTTTTTCTGGTAACTCCTGTGGATTAACCACTGCTAAAGTATTCATGTCATAGGTAGTATAAAAACTCTTGTTTTCCTCTAGATTAATATCAACAACTGTCAAAGTATTTCTGGGAGATAAGTTACTACCAATTAAAGTACGCGGACCGCTACCTAAAGCACCAGAATAAAGCAACTTCAAATTACCTTTATAACCAGGAAAATAAGCATGATGATGACCGCTAATATATAGGTGAACATTATACTTTTCTAGGATAGTTCGTAACTCATCAGCTTTAGCTAAAACATCACCAATTTTATTTTTAGTAGGAGCAACAGCATAAAAAGGTAAATGCCCCATGACAATTCGCATTTTTGCTGTTTGTGCTTGACTACTTGCGAGACTTTTTTCTACCCATTCTAATTGTTGTTTAGGAATCCGAAGCATAGAAGCATCCCAAATTAAATAAAAAATTTCTTTATGGAGAAAGCTGTAATAAAAAGGAAATCCATCTGCTTCTAAAAAATTTATGTTTAAATCATTTTGATGTTTGCTCCAATAAAGTTGTGCTTGTCTGCGCTCTTTTTCATACTTATATCCATCCCCAGATTTTTTGAAATAACCTGAAGCATCATGATTGCCAATAGTAATAGCAAAAGGTTGTTTTGCTTGACGTAATGGTGTGACAATATAACGGTCAAAACCATTCCACATAGCTTGAATATTTTCTTCAGTAAGTGACAGTTTTTGTCCGGCAATCATATCACCGGCACAAAGTAATAAATCTGGCTGCCATTCAGATATTAAAGGAATAGTTTTTTCTACTTGCTGTTGGTAAGTTGTGGAACCATAACTACTGTTTAAATCGCTGATAACTACGAGTCGAATATCTCCTTGTTTTGGGGCAAACATTCCTGGAGGAGCGGGTGTTGATGGAGTCGATATTTCTGAGGGATTAAAAGTCTGATTGCCGGGAATTTGAGACTTAAAATTTTCTACGTTTGTAGTCTTGGTTTGCTGAAAATTTTTGCAAGAATTAAAAGCTAATCCTAATGCACTGCCGAGAGAAATTAGGAAATAACGACGGTTGAATTTCATTTTTTTCTCCACAATTACAATTAATTAGGTTAATTATATCTGAACTTTAAGTAAAGGTTTGATTAGCTTGGTGTGAAATATAAAATTTTATGCAAGCATTCAGGTGTCAGCTATCAGCTATTAACTTAATTACCCTTTTTTGAGGAATCAGAGTTGAAAGATTTAACAGAATTAAAAGTACCAAATATATTAGATATATTAGCTACTTGCTCACGACTCAATATTACTCAAATCCTCAAACTACTAATTCCTGTTAACGTAGTTCCTCCGGAGGAGGAAAGCTGACCCCCCATGGCTGAATGCTGACAATTTTATTAATCTCTTGTTAACCTCTTTTTAAACAACTAATCCCTATTTTTGTTAGCTGTTATACATTGATTAAAACAAATAAAAATATTGATAAACTGCCTAAAAAATCCTGCTATTCTTTTTATTGGTATTTTTCAAATATTTAGATAAATTCAAACTAGATTGTCATTTTTTATCCTATAGACAACTGTGGGAAACTTTCCAAAATTTGCTTTTTCTGTTCCTTCAAAAATCGACTAAAAATGGCA
>NZ_JAAHGK010001408.1:0-1864 GCF_010672505.1 Okeania sp. SIO2B9
TCAGCTAATAATTTTCCTGTTGCTACTGCCCAGTTAGTTATAGGTGAAGTTGCTAATAATTCTAAAGTGCCTCGTTTTCTTTCTTCTGCATATAAACTCATGGATAACATCGGCAGTAAAAACAAAGAAAGAGAACCCATAATACCCAAATAAGCCTTCAAAAATTCGTAGGGCGCATCGACTGGCGGTTCAGTAATTCCTAATTGGTCTCTAGTCGCAATTTGTTGAATAATTCCATCAGGTCCTAATAAAATAGCAACTAAAAAATATCCTGCCAATAACCAAAATATTCCTGTAATTGCATAAGCTAATGGTGATGCAAAATATCCTTGTAACTCTTTTCTGTAGATTGCCAAAATATTGCTAATTACTACTAGCATTACTTAATTTCCTTTTGATTTTTTTGTGGTCTGGAAGTGATATCAAATCCGGTTGAATACTTATTATATAGTTGAGAGTAGGGGAGTAGGGGAGTGGGGGAGTGGGGGAGATTAAATAGACATCTCCAATAATAAAAAATCCAATCAATTATCCCAGAGAAATTATCAATTATTTCCCTGTATGGATCTTGCATGCAACGTCCCTACTCTTTTGGAGGAGAGGTCTAATAAGATTGAATGAGCGTAAATTGGCAGTAACTTTTAATTCCCTCTCAATTTTTCAATTGCTTTTACCTCCTCCTTATGCTTACCGAAAAATTGTGGTGGAAAGCCTCCTCTTTTAAGAGGATAAAAAGAAAAAATTTTCCTTCGACTCAATCCTCTTCTTTTCAAGGATAGGTAATAATTAATAATTGTTCAACGATCACCTCAATTTTTCTTTTCTTCTTGAGCATCTTTTTCTGTCACATCTTGCCAAGGATCGGGAAGAGGATTTTGATTTTTATGAAGTTCAATATTTCGGTCATTATTCACTTTATCTATGACAGAATTTGCCGATGCTTCAATCGATGAATTTTTAGGAATATCACCTGTAGTTAACCCTAAGAAAACATCTTCTAAACTAGCACGAGTTCGGCGCAACTCGCATAAACTCAAACCATTTTTAACTATAGTATTAGCAATTTCTTTTCCTGGTTCCATATCTGGTTGAGATTTTATTTGTATTCTGAAGCGACTTTCATTATCTGACTTAACTTTTTCTAGAGATTGAACCCCCGGAACTTCAGCTAATAACTTTAATCCTGTTTCCATTGCCCGATCTTCTCCCTCAATTTCTACTTCATATCCCCACCCACTTGCTGATTTATTACTCATTTCTTCAGGACTACCTGTAGCAACAATTTCACCATAATTAATAATCGTCACTCGATTACAAGTCATACTAACTTCCGGCAAAATATGAGTAGACAAAATAATTGTATGGTCATTAGCAAGACTCTTAATCAAATTTCTCACTTCAATAATTTGTCTAGGGTCAAGACCAACAGTAGGTTCATCTAATATAATTACTTGCGGGTCATGTACCAAAGCTTGAGCAATACCAACCCTTTGTTTATAACCCTTAGAAAGTTTTCTAATTAATATTTTCCGCTTATCTAATAACCCACATCTCTTCATTGCCACCTTAACTTTAGAAGAGCGATCGCCCGCAGGAACACGTTTAATTCTTGTCACAAAAAATAAAAAACTTTCCACAGTCATTTCTGGATACAAAGGCGGAATTTCTGGTAGATAACCAATCAATTGTCGTACTGCCATAGAATCTTCATGGACATCATAACCAGCAATTTTAGCCGTGCCACTCGTAGCAGGCAAATATCCAGCTAATATCCGCATTGTTGTAGTTTTACCTGCACCATTCGGACCTAAAAATCCCAATATTTCTCCTTGTTGTACAGCAAAGGATACCTCCTTAATTGCTG
>NZ_JAAHGK010001409.1:0-1861 GCF_010672505.1 Okeania sp. SIO2B9
TTGGTTAAGTCTATGCCAAAGAAAGACTCTTTGACGATCAACTAATACCAAGCGTGAAAAAATAATGTTACGAATAGTTTAGTCAACTAAAATAGTTTAAGTCAGATGCATATTTGTTCAAATAGATTGTTTGAGGGCAAAAAATGATAATAATAACTACTTCTACTGACTACTGACTATTGACTACTAGAAACAGTATTAATATTTGTAGCAAACATTTATAAAATTGGTATAAATTCACCTTAATTATACAAGAAAGGAGCTATTTTATGGAACCAACACAACTTCCCGAAGCCGAGAGGGCTTTCAAATATTTTGATTTGTATGGCTCAATGCGAGCGCACAAAATCATGCTAGAAGATATGGCAAGGATGGAAGCCTATCACTCGGCGATATTCAAGAACAAGTCGGAAATGATTGCGGACAAGGTCGTCCTTGATGTCGGTACTGGAACAGGTGTATTAGCTGTTTGGGCGGCTAAAGCCGGTGCAAAACAAGTTTATGCTGTGGACGCCAGTAATGCAGCTAAACTTGCTAGACGCTTAGTTCAGTCGTCAAATGTGTCAGATGTCGTGACAATTCTCAACTCAAAAGTAGAGGAAGTGGAAATACCTGAACCCGTAGATGTAATTGTCAGCGAATGGATGGGCTGCTTTTTGCTCAAAGAATCGATGTTTGATAGCGTGGCATATGCTCGCGACAAATGGCTAAAACCAGGTGGATTGATGTTGCCTTCCCGTGCCACAATTCTCCTTGGACTGTACGCACCAGGGAATGATAGCGATCGCACCAATGTTGTCAAGTTAAAGTTGGAAAAAGAGATAGCAGAATGGAAGGAAACGGTTAGTAATCTTCAGAGTCTTGATGTGGACTACTCCGGTTTCACTTCGGAGGTGCTTCAGGACTTATCAGACTACTTTTTGACAAATAGTATGCGCGTCAACTACTTGTCCCCAGACGATCTCGCCTCAGCACCACAGAAAGTGCTTGAGTTTGACTGTGCCACAGTCGATCCGACCATACTCGTCCAGTTCAGCCAGGATTTCGAGTACACTATCAGCAAACACGCTGAAATTAAAGGGTTTCTCGGCTGGTTCACCACAGATTTTCCCAACGGAGTCGTTCTCGATACTGGGCCTGGAAAAACTTACAGCCATTGGGGACAGCAATTATACCCCCTCAAAGAGAGCTTAAAAGTTGCGCCGGGCGATCGGGTAGTGGGAACAATTAGTGTTAGCCGAGATCCGCATGAGCCGAGATTTAACGTAGTTGAGTTAAAGTACCAAGTTAATACAGGTCTAGAACAGACTGCTCTGTTCAACGTAGGCCATGTACAACATCTGGATGAAGGATCAAAAAATGTATTCGGCTGACCGGGTGATATGAAGCCCGATTGACATCCTCCCGACGCTGCTCTCACGAGACAGCGCGGGAAAACTATTTAAAAATTTAGTGTTACCGAAAAATTAAGGTTTAAAGCCTCTCCTTTAAAGGAGAAACAAGAAAAATTTTTCCTTTGAGTCAATCCTCTTCTTTTCAAGGAGAGGTAATTATTAATTATTAATTATTAATTATTAATTATTGAATGTACCTCATAAACCTGGAATCCGCTGTAACATCTAAAGGCAATGATACTTTAACTTCCTTTGGTTATAAATTAACTGACCTTAAGGATGGTGATTTAATCTCTAAAAGTAAATTTGTTTCATGCTAATTAAATTTCGTGTATTATGATGTTTTTTTGATTAATGTATAATTGATGATTGATAATTACCTCTGGTTAAAACCGAGAGGATTGAATATAATAAATATTGTCTTTTTTCCCTTAAAAGGGAAGATTTTAAACCTGAATTCTTTAATT
>NZ_JAAHGK010000141.1:0-8801 GCF_010672505.1 Okeania sp. SIO2B9
TAGTTGGGCCAACGAGTGAACCAGGAACTGCTCTAATTTCAATACTATTATCAAAAGAATATGTCTCACCATGGGCAAGTGTGACTATTTGAGAATAGCCCAACTCTTGTACTACTTTTGCTGCAGTGGGAGAGGCGACTACAGGAATATTTTTGTTTAACTGTTTTAGGGTCTGAGGGTGAGCATGGTCTTCTAAACCTTGAGACAATACAATTAAATCTATATTTTCTGGTATGGCACGGGGAGTACGCCTCTCTCCTTTGAATAACCAAGGTAGATTACCGAAAACTAGGGGGCCAACTAACCAAGGGTCCAGCAGGAGTTGTTTGCCTCCAATTTCAATTAACCAGGAATTACTATCTAACCAAGTCAGATGCATAATATTTATAAAATTAAATTATCTTTCAATCATTATTGTAACAATTTATTACAATTGATGGGATATTGTCCATCGGCCATCAGTTGCTTAGGGTTAAGAGGCGATCGCAGATAGCTGAGTAGAGGAAATTAATAATAGACATTTCCAGAAAAGAGGGAACAGGGAACAGTGGTGCGACCCCGGGTCGGCGGCAGATGCACCTGGTAGCGGACAAAGAGAGGTAACAGGGATAAATAATTGACAATTTATAGATAAGAATTGCTTTGATTTTGGATTTTTACCAGATGTCTAATATGTTCGATAGTATTACTGTGTCTAGTTTAATTAAATTTGCTGGGTAAACGGTGTGAGAATTTTGCTCGCAAATATCTGATATCAAGTCCGGCAGGATCAGTATTATAAAGTTCAGGGAAGAAAGAAGACTTTAGTTATCTGGGAGAGAAGGAAGAAGATTTGAAAAAAAGAAAAAGTAGATATTTCCCAAGTTTTTATACAAACAATACCAACGCACATGATATTACTTCTTAAATCTAGCTGTGATTAACTTTGAAAAAAATATCCTAAAAGTTTCTTACCAAGGTAAAATTTTGTGTTTTTTTTCAAGGTCTTTTACTGGTGGGGATTGAGTATTAATATTCATTAACTTCAGATCAGGACTATTGATATAATGCCACTTAGATATAACAAAAAAAGTGAATTTATATTTCCGATAACTTTCGTAAAAAACCTGCTTATATAAAAGTTATAGATAGCAGTAATCTTGAGAGATAGGGGAAGAATATATAGTAACTGCTATGATTACTCTTGACTTATGGAATATTTAAAACAATGGAATATCAATACTCAACCTTATTCCTTCTCTCCTAGATAAGTAAAGCTTTCTTCTTTCTTGACTTCTGCTATATATTCCATAAATAACCAAATTCGATCGGTAAATTTAGGGAGTTTAAATCATTTTGTACATAACCATTGGAGGAGAAAAAATTTTCTGAGTTCTGAATTTAGCTTTGAGAATCTGCTTCAGAATTATATTTTACTTTTTCCCAGATAATAGTAGCTAGGAAACATAACATCATTAAGTAAAGTGGTACGCTTATCATCATCTATACTCCTAATTTTTATTCTAGTTCGTGTGTTTTTTATTGTTTGGGAATCAATTATATCTTCATTTTTTCTAGGAAACTTATTAACCATTTCCTATAAAAACCAAAAAGACCCCTAAGATTAATTATGACATAGTTTGCTTTTGTTGTCATCCCAACAGGAAAAATTGGTATTTACTGGAGAGAAATTTATTAATAACACACAGAAGCAAAATAGAGATATATTGAGTCAATATTTAAGTGGTGTATACTTATCAGTAATTACACTTTATTAGTAGTTATTTTCAGCTACTTAAAAATAACTTCAATATAAGAATTAGGATTTTCAGCAACCCAACCAAAAGGAGAATTATATCTAATTTCAAAATGAAGATGAGCTTCCTCAAAATCAGGTGTTCCTGTCTGACCAACTGTGCCTAAAAGTTCTGCCTGTGCTATTTTTTGACCAGTTTTAACATTAATATAATCTAAATGGGCATAACGAGTTTGCTTGCCAGCAGCGTGGTTAATTACTACTAAATTGCCATAATTACCTTGTTTGCCAGCAAATGCCACTATCCCTTCTCCTACAGAAAACACTGATGTACCACTATTAGCAATTAAGTCTAAACCACTATGAAAAACTACTTGATTTTTAATCGGATGTAGTAACCAACCATAACCTAAAATAACCCTAGTTTCAAAAGGTAAAGGATAACCTTTTAATGAAGAAATTTGTGGGGGTGTTTTTCGCCCTGGAGACCAATTTACTCCTGGTAAAAAAACCACTTCTGGTGTCTGTTGTTCTGGTGTTTGTGGACAACCATTAACTTCATATAATGCATCAGCACGGATATTATAATTTTCTGCAACATTTTTCCAAGTTGTGCCAGTAGGTACTTTCACAGCGATACCATTATAGGGAGGAATAATTATCTCAGTACCTACGGTTGGCGGACTTTTCTGTAGTACTCGATTAAATGCTAACAGGGTAGGAGGAATGAGGTTGTATTTTTGAGCAATAGTTTCAATGGTTTCTCCAGTGGTAATTGTATGACGTTGGAGGCGAGATAAAGCTGGTGGGGGACAAACTTCTTTTGCTTCTTCTGAAATGGAAGGAGTAGGAATTTTCATAGGTTGGGATTGAGCATTTGCCTGCATTAATAAAAGTGGATTAATAAACCACAATAATGTAGTAAAAAGGTAAAGGTAGGATTGAGAAGTCATAAGCAGTACAAATTGGAAAAAAATAGTTACCAGTTTGATATTAGCCTTTGATTAGAGATTTTTTCCCCTAGAAAATTTTTGTCTGAGGAAGAAACGTTGAAATTTTCTAGAGCTAGAGTGAGATGATGAGTAATATCATTTCTCAAAAACTTTTCAACTTGGCTATTGAGTAGGGGAGTGAGGGAGTAGTAAACATAGGCAATAGGCAACAGCATAGATCCCAAATAGACATCTGGTGATCATCAAAAATCGGCGTTGGTAAAGCGCGTGTATGATATTAATCTTAATTATTTAGGAGTCAGTCCTCAGGAGGGAAGAAAGAAGAAGAAACCCTGAGTAGAAGGAGAAAGTTTTTTGGTCGCGTAAAGGTAACGGAGTTCTATCGCGCTCTTATCCGGACATGGTATCATGCCTCAAATTACCAACGCCCAAAAATTAAATCAATGATCGCGCAAAAATCATCAATTCTTTCCCCCTACTCCCTAGTTCCCTCTTTTCCGCAGAGGTCTAATAGGTTCTATAGCAAATATTGAGTTATTTAGGATTTATTGCGATCGTGAATCAAATACAGGAAAAAGTTTTTTCCGCTGTTCCCTCACAGGAATCAGTATTCTCATAGGGTTTTGCTAATTTATATCAAATCCACTCGGGTTCGGTATAAAAAAAATTTTCATCTTCATCCAAGAGCAAATGTTTCGCGCATTCTCTTCCCTCCTGAGGAGGTCCTCCTGAGGACTGACTCCTAGATTAACTATCTAATTACACCGATGCTACCGGATTTGATATTACATCTGTCGTGGGCTCACGGTCGCACTGCTGTTCCCATATCTGGTGTTCCCTGTTCCCTGCTATAAAATTTTTAGGCGTTGCTGATTTGAGGTATGATATCTTGTCCGGATAAGAGGGCGAGCAAAAAACTTTCTCCTTTTACTCGGGGTTTCTTATTCTTTCTTCCTTCCTGAGGACTGACTCGGTCTTTCCCCTCCTGGGAGGGGCACGCGGGTGGGTTGACTCCTAAAGAATTAAAATTAATACCATACACGTGCTTCAGCAACGCCAATTTTTATTTTTGTGCAATAGACATCTCCAAAAATCAAAAATAAAATCAATTCTTATCCAGAAATTATCAATTATTCTTCTCTGTTCCCTGTTCCCTGTTCCCTGTTCCCTCTTTTCTGGAGATGTGTAATAACTCCTACTGTTGCGTGATAAATTGCTTGCGTATTAGGGTCTTCTGCAAACAAACAATAGTTGTCAACGTCAGAGTAGCTTGCTTTACCAGTTGCAATATATTTTTCTGTAAGCTGCATTGCAGACATTTTCATCATTTTGGCTATTTCCGATCGCCCTGGAGAAACAGGAGCATCATTTTCTACAGATAACTTTTGCCAATCATACTTTTGCAATATCTCTGGTAACTTACCTCCTAAAGCATAATCTGTTCCTCTATCTACAAACATTTTCTCAATAGCGAGATTGACTTGGTCTACTGACTGACACATTTGACTATCCCCCGCAATAGCTTTAGCTGCAGAAAAATCTGGTTCTTCAATGACTAACCATCCACCAGGTTTGAGCAAATCTACTATTTTTGATAAGGCAAGTTGAAAGTCTCGAATATGGATGAGAAGACAACGTGCATGAATTAAGTCAAAAGATTGACTTTCCAGTGCGAGATGGCAAAAGTCTGCTTCTAAAACTTCAATATTAGATGATTGAATTTTTGCTAAAAAACGAGTATCTAGGTCAACGGCAATAACCTTTCCACTATCTCCAATAACTGTTGCGAGCCATTTAGCGATCGCTCCTGCTCCTGCTCCTACTTCCAGACATTGCCATTTTTCTGTGATTCCAGTTGTTAAAATTCGTTCACGAGTTTTTTGGTCAAAAATTTGTTCGATCGCCTGTAGTCTTTCTAATTCTTTGAGATTTTGAGTATTGCTAAAAATATAGTCTGTAGACCCTGACATCTATAAAAATATCCCCCTTCTATTGTTGGCTAATTACTTATATTTCCAACAACATAAGAGGGTATGCAATTTAAGATGTTCAAAAATTTAGAATTATTTAACATTTGTATTTATAATTACAGCACTTTTGAGGAAGCGTGAGGTACAGTTGTAAGGCTATTCTTATATTTCCTGTTCCCTGTTCCCTGTTCCCTGTTCCCTGTTCCCTAAAGGAATAAAACTTTGTACCTCCGAGACTCGAAAACTGCTGTAAAATGATTGATACAATTTTGGTTGTCCAAGGGCCAGAACTAAAATCTGTGAAGCGCGGTCTTACCCCTGAGTTATCTCAGCCTAAATTATTGTCTTTGCCTATAGGTGCTGCATCTGTTACTCGTTATTTGAATAACTGGCAAAAAAGACAAGATTTTTCCTCCCATCAACCCTCTACAATATTGGTTATGGGATTGTGTGGTAGTTTATCTAGTCAATATCAACCTGGAGATGTGGTTATTTATAATGAGTGTGTTGAATATATTGAAGAAGGAAGAAGGAAGAAGGAAGAGGGAAGAAGGAAGAAGTGTATGGGGACTCAAACTCCAATCAATTGTAAACACCATGTAGACGGCAGGGTATTAAACCCAAAATCAAAAGATTATTCTCAGTTACTCCGGCAAAAGTGCGATAGTGTTTTAACAGCTAAGTTGCAAACACATTTAAAAGGAAAAGCTTCTTTAGTAACGGGTTTAACTAGCGATCGCTTCATCTATAAGGCGCAGGAAAAACAACTATTGGGAAAAAATACTGGTGCAGAAGTGGTAGATATGGAAGGTTTTGCAATTCTCAATTTCTTTGCTCATTTACCTGTCTCCGTGGCGATGGTGAGAGTGGTCAGCGATGACTGTTATCATGACCTTCCCAATATCTCTTCTGCTCTGACATCATCTGGAAGTTTGCAACCTTTAGCATTGGCAAACACTATGTTTCGCCAACCACTGCCTGCTTTCCAACTTATTCGAGGTAGTATTCAAGGATTAAAAGTATTGCAGGAGGTTACAAGTTGTCTTTTTAGTGATTAAAAATAATTAGGCAATTATTCTGGGACCATCCTATTTTCTGTTCTTTTTCAAACTGATTTAGTAGTCGTGTTATAGTAACGCGACTTGTACCAATAATTTCAGCTAATTCTTGATGAGTTAACCTCATATCCAATATTTTTCCCTCTGGCAGTTGATTACCAAATCTATCGGTCAACCATTTTAATAATCTCAACAGTCGTAATTTAATTTTTCTAGAATGAATAATTCTTAGTAACTCTTGAGTTTTTTGAATGTGAGAAAGCATTACTTCTTGAGTATAGAAATAACCCCTTGGTAAGATACTTGCTTCTACAATAGTTAAACATTCAACTTGATAAGGATAAGATGGAAATAGAGGTTGACCAACGATGTCTCCTGTACCCCAAAATCCTAAAGTGATCGTATTTTCTTCTTCATTTTTGGTAAGAGTGCGAACCACCCCAGCATCTATTCGCCATAATAATATATCTGTTAATGGTATTAATTGGCGACGTTTAAATTGATGCTGCTTCAGTTTTTGAGGTTTAGTAATTACTGAATTTAAGCTCATAATTATTCTCCTATTTATTTGTGCTGAAAATTCCCGGATTTGACTAAGCAAAATTTGCTGTTAAATTTCTCAAAACAAAGAGTAATATAAAATCAGGTTATACATTAATCGCAAAATTACTTCATTTTATAGCGCGTAGCACTAGGGAATAGGGAGCAGGGAATAGCTAGCTGTAAAAGGTTTTTTCCTGCGGAATCCGTCAGGAAACAGGATTGAAAAATGTCTTAGCAAACATAATTTTGAATTCTCCTTCTAAGATAATTAAGTTAATAACTAATAACTGATATCATGTCCGTTTGTATAGTTTGTGTAAACCCAAGCATGAATATATGAATATATATAGGAAATTTAAGTTTTTTCTTGCTCTTAACTTAAGTCTTCCTTCCTCTTCCCTCTTCCTTCTTCCCTCTACCCTCTTCCTTACCTTAGCTATACAATACCGATGCTACCGGACATGATATGATAGCTGAATGCTGACTAATATTGTGAATTAGATTTACATTGTTGTAAGATTGGTTTTGCTAGATAATTATTTGGTTCATAATCACTACAATTTAGAGCTGTTTCGGTAAGAGCATTATAAGGATGTACGGTACATTTCAAACGATAATCTCCTGTAAAAAATATACAGCGACTACAAGGAATTTGATGCAGTCGTCTAACATAACTTATTCCTTGCTGAAAGGTCAAACAAAAATTCCGCAAACCTATAGTAATTAATGATAGAAGACCCATCATAAAAATGATACGACCTAGCTCTTGAAGTAGATATTCTGGAATCAAATTAATCATAGTTTTAACTCTATTCTGAATTAATAATTTGGGAAAAATTACTAATTATATTTAGTCGTATATAGTAATTATCATACTTGTGAGGTACACAATTCTGGGTTTTAGGCAACAGGCAACAGGCAACAGGGAAATATAAAGAAAAAAGATAACTGTACCTCGCTAACCTGAGAAACGCTATAACTAGGAAAATTTTAAGAGATTGCTAACTATTTACTTACGGTTTTTTCAAAAGAAATAAAACACTTATTTTTCAGAAAAATAAGCCAATAATTAGCAATAATAATTTTCTGCCTAGTTACTTTACGAATATCAAATTTTACTCGCTATTACTTCCTGAGTTATATCCGATAAAACCAGTGCATTATTCTGCCAAAATTCTAGCAGTGCTTGTGCTACATTTAGAGGATAAAAATGATGGAAAAAATAACCACCTTCAGGACATTCCCAAATCCGGTCTCCGGGTTTTAAAAATGGTTGCCATCCTCCAATTAAATTAGGATCGATAATCGGATCGTCATTGCCACCACATACCATTAAAGGTACAGGAACTCCTCTAGGAACCATACTTTGGCGTTTTAACAATGAGTGAGGTGATGGAGATAAATCTAAATCTCTCTCTAATATCCTGATTAAATTTTGAGTATTTCTTTTATCTTGTTCGCCAAATAAACTTTGCACCATATTAATCAAAATTGTTTGGCGACTACAAGGTAAAAGATGGCGATGTACATAATAATGTGCTTGCCAATCAACTGTAGGATGAACGCCGACAGATAATAAAGTTAAAGACTTCACTCTTTCTGGATATTTACGAGCATACATTAATCCTACTAATCCACTTGTACTATGACCAATAAGATGAATAGGTTTATTCAAAGATTTGAGATAATCATGGAGTAATGTTACAGCTACGTCTAGAGTACAAGGTTCATCAGCAGTTTGAAAATAATCCCATTCAGCAATTAATACTTTTCTTGATAGGTAATTAATCAATCGTCGGTCAAAAACTTGTAGACTAGGACTGGTCTTTAACCACAATACGTCTGGAATCTTAGACATTGCTTTTCATTCTCCTAAGTTATCAAGATAATAATTAGTAAATAGTATCTTTAAGTACAAAATAATTGTGCAGAAGCAAGAAGGTAATTTCAGGAGTAGGTGTTGAGAGTTTCATAGATTAAATCTGATGTCAGTAGTTAGGAGGAAAAATCAAGATAAATAATTAAATTAAATAGTAAAATCTTGCTACATATCTCTCTCTTAAAAGCAAGAATTGAGAATATTTTCTATAGCATTCTTTTTCACATTTCATATTAATTAGTGGTGGGTATTAATTTCCTACTAGTTAATAAAATACCAGCAAATTTATGATTGAACTTGGCTCTCAAAATTACTCCCGAAATCTGCGGATTGTACAGAATTAAATTCAGAAATTATGACGGGCGTGACTTCTGAATTTTGTATTGATCGAGTTTGTTTAGTTCTCTTTTTTTCCTAGCTTTCTAGAAGGAAGAAAGCATTGATCTATTCAGAGAGTTAGATAGATTTATATAAATCAATACAGTTTAGTAAATCTCCTGTTACCCTCTAAATAAAATCAGATGTTCCTAGCTTTCTAGAAGGAAGAAAGCATTGATCTATTCAGAGAGTTAGATAGATTTTGGAATTTAGTCTGATTTTATTTAGAGGGTAAAAGGAAATTTACTAAACTGTATTGATTTATATAAATCTATCTAACTCTCT
>NZ_JAAHGK010001410.1:0-1861 GCF_010672505.1 Okeania sp. SIO2B9
TTTCAGGATTTGCTTCATGCTCGAAAAATTTTTTTATACCACGATGATTACGTTATTACTGCCTATTTTAGAATCCCGAACCTCTTTTACCGTTGGGCATAATTGTCCACCAATTAGTTTTTGCCATATTTAGTTGTTTCTGATTTACCATTGCATTATCAAGATTAGTACCACACAGATTTGCTCCTTGTAAATTCGCACCATTCAGATAAGCATTTGTCAGGTCTGCATCCCGCAGATCGCATCCTGCCAAACTAGCTGTACTTAAATAAGCCTTAGTCAAATTTGCATTTTTGAGAGTAGTATTAGTTAAATTAACATGACCAAGATTAGCATGGGACAAATCTGCACCTTGCAAATTACTTTGATGTAAATTAGCTCCATAAAAATTAACTCCAGACAACTTGGCATTACGCAAATTCAAGCGACTTAAATTACAATCAGGAAAATCTCTTCTACCTTTAGCATAAGCACTACGCAACGTTGCAGAAGTCCATTTCTCGGGAGTTTGAGAATTTAATCCAGTTGTCTTTTTTGCAGAAATCGTCGTCAAATATCCTTTAGAAACTTCTTTCCTCATCTTCATCTGAGGTCGAGATCGAGTTGTAGGTTTCCTTTCTAAACGAGTTTTGCGTTCTCGAATTTTTTGAGCAATTTGATTATTAGTAGACATCCAGGAAAAATCATTTTCATTGTCATTAAAAACTGTGGACTCTTCTCTAAATAATGTATTTAGACTATTATCTGGAATTAGTTCAACCTGTTTGTTTTCAGATTCTTTTTTCTTCAATGATGTTAAAAGTTCTTCTGCTGACTGGAAGCGATGTCGCACGGAAACTTCTAGCATTTTCTCCAATATTTCCCCAAACCAGTCGCTAATATTAACAAGAGGACGCCAGAGAATTTCACCATTGATCTGATCGTAACCAAGGCTATTTGGAGTTTTTCCTGTCAGCAGAAAAATGCAAGTTACTCCTAGGGCATAAATATCACTTGCGTATACAGGTCGCAAAGCCATTTGTTCTGGTGGAGCAAAACCAGAAGTACCAATAGAAATATTTGTAAAAGCAGTTTCTCCTGTACCACCACTGGCAAGATGAGTTTGATTAACATGATCTTTGACTGCACCGAAGTCGATCAGAACTAAATGACCATCCTGACTCCGCCGAATGATATTAGCAGGTTTAATGTCTCGGTGAATTACTTCCTGACTGTGGATATAACTTATTACTGGCAATATCTCGATCAAAAAGTGTTTAACTTGTTCTTGATTAAGTAAACCCTGTTTTTTGACTTCCTGTTTTAATGTTGAGCCACTTACATATTCTTGAACTAAATAAAAATGTTTCTTCCACTCAAAATAACCCAATAATCTAGGTATTTGGGGATGATGGCCAATTTTACCCAGGGTTTCAGCTTCTCGCTCAAATAGTCTTCGCGCCATGTCTAATACATTTGGCGTTGTTGTCGATGGACGCAATTCCTTGATTACACAAATTGGATCTCCTGGCAAGGAAGTATCCTTAGATAAAAAAGTTGCTCCAAATCCTCCTTTACCAAGAGGTTGAATAATTTGATAGCGATCGCGCAAAACCAACTCTGAACCACAAGCTTGACAGCGATTTAAACTATTTGGGTTCTGAGGTTGAGGACAGGCAGGATTTATACAGTAGCTCATATTATACAAAAATATTAATTTGAATTTTTCTTTGAATGACCAATCTCTTCACACTAATTTCACTAAACAAAGGCCAATTTATTTTGATTTACACAAAGCTTATTATCTAAAATTTCATACATTGATCCTAGTCCTGGCTTGATGAGTCCAGATATATAGTTATATATTTTTCCTAACAAGAGA
>NZ_JAAHGK010001411.1:0-1860 GCF_010672505.1 Okeania sp. SIO2B9
TGATTCTTTAATTGAACCATTAAGTCGTTATTTAGATGAAACCGTTTTTCTAGAGGCAGCTAAGGAAATTTATACAGCAAAGAAATACCAAAAAATGACAAGTTTATTCGCTCAAAAAATGCGCTATTATCTTGAATATTGTCAGCCTATTTGACAGAATAATAAATATTAAAATAACTACATTAATTATTGCATTTTCCACAAAAAGCAAATTTTAAATTACAACAACAAACCGGAGAAAAATATGAATATTTGTTCTAATTATGGGCAAACAAACAGACAGTATTACCGACAATTGCACTCAGAAACTATTGATTTAGAACCTGAAGATTTTCAGCAAGCAACTCTCTTGAGTGGTAAATTTAATAATGAAGCCCAAAAATGGCAAGCTTATTTGAAAATTTTGGGTTTATTCGCACTAAAAAGAAGGTTGAGCGATCGGCATTTAACATTAGATAATCAAATTGAATCTCTGCCAGCTAATCAAATTATCAGTTCAGAACCAATGAGTAATCTGCAAGTCGGCGGATTTAAAGTTTGCTTACTGACAAATGAGAGTATAGTAAATGAAGGAATTGAAATTCCCGAAAAAATGATTAATTCCCCAGATTTTGCTGCTCATTTCTATATAGTAATACAGGTTTTAGTAGAGGAAGAAGAAGCTGTTATAATTGGATTTATACGATATGATAAATTAATAAATCAGTCTTTACAAAAAAACAAAATAGGAAATTATCAACTTTCTTTGCCTGAACTAAATTCTGACTCCAGTCACTTAATTTTAAATCTTAAATATTTGAGTCCAGTAGCTATTAAAATCCCAGAAAATACCTTGACTGAATCAAAATATTGGGAAAAATTAACAAGTTGGTTAGAAGGTATTTTGAGAGAAGGTTGGCAACCAGTGGAAGAACTTATAGGAAATCGTAAACCGATTATACAAATGGCTTTCAGTTTAGATAAAACAACAGAAAAATTATCTCCCAAAGTAGTTAAAAAATTTCTTAAACAATTCCAAATGACTCAAAAACAAAGAGACAAAACACAGGCAGATTTATCTCAA
Source organism: Okeania sp. SIO2B9 (assembly GCF_010672505.1). Classification (NCBI taxonomy): domain Bacteria; kingdom Bacillati; phylum Cyanobacteriota; class Cyanophyceae; order Oscillatoriales; family Microcoleaceae; genus Okeania; species Okeania sp. SIO2B9. Next base: position 1,064 of record NZ_JAAHGK010001411.1, read on the forward strand.
CCTGAACTCTCAGAGACAGAAGTAAATCAAGCTCTAGTAAATATTTTACAAACAACAGAAGATGAAGAAACTCGCTGGCAAATTGCCGAATTGTTGTGGGAAATTGACCCTAGTCACCCAGCAGCAGGTGTACGTCGCGCTATCGATCTAGGAATGCAACTAGCAGGAGTTCCAGTGGCATTGATGATAGCAATTTTACCAAAACCAAACCAAAGATTTGCTGTTCTTTCTAGAGTTTATCCTCTCCAAGACCAACGTTTTTTACCAGCAAATTTAAAACTCATTGGTTTAGATGAAATGGGAGAATCTTTATTTGAAATTCGTGCTAGAGAAAGAGATGATTATATTCAGTTCAAATTTACCGCCGATCCAGGCGATCGCTTTAGTCTTCAAGTTAGCCTTAATTCTGCCACGGTGACAAAGGATTTCATAATTTGATTACATAAAGGATATGGTAGGTTGGGTTAAGCGGTAGCGCAACCCAACAACAATGTCTAAAAATATTGGTCTGCAAGAAGAATAGTAGTAGCAAATCAGGACTTATAGAGGTTTTCAGCCTGATGAGGTACATAGATGATCCCCCTAAATCCCCCTTAAAAAGGGGGACTTCCAGTTCCCCCCTTCTCAAGGGGAGTTAGGGGGGATTTCCAGGACTATACCTCACTAGAACTCCTACAAATCTTAGAAGTTTGACAATATAAAATCCTTGTGACATTGAGATTTGGTGTTGGGTTTATCCTAACGGATAAGCTGGCGCTAACGTCTCCTCAACCCAACCTACAAAGAGCAATTTTCAA
>NZ_JAAHGK010001412.1:0-1858 GCF_010672505.1 Okeania sp. SIO2B9
TGCTTCAAGTTTTAAATTTTAAATTTTAGATAATTTTTACTTTTTTTCAATTAACAACTAATTCCCACTAGCTTCAAGTTTTAAATTTTAAATTTTAGATAATTTTTACTTTTTTTCAATTAACAACTAATTCCCACTAGCTTCAAGTTTTAAATTTTAAATCTCAGATATAGCAATAGCCAAAGCTGTTAGGATTTATGCTGATGATGAATGATGAATCTTAGACTAGATAATGTTTTTTCCGCTGTTCCCAATTAAGTGTTCCCTGTTATAACTTTTACCTTCTTTCAGTTACCGAATAATTAAGGTTTAAAGCCTCTTCTTTAAAACAAAAAAAATCCTGTTCGCCAGTCCTATCAGTTTTTAGGAGAGGTAATTTCAGTTATCAGTTAACAGCGCCTCTGTAATAAGGAAGCAAGAAAATTCCGTATTTTCTTTTTTTATCCCCTTAAAAAGGGAGGCTTTAGACCACGATTTTTCGGTAATTATTAAGTAGGTAAGTCTAATTAAACGTTAAAAAAATTGTATGAGCGGATTTAACCAAAACGAAAGCTTTGACTTAAGCACGCTCGAGTGCTAAAAACCCGCCCTCTAATATTGTGTTTATTTCTGCTCACCTACCTAATTAGTCATTATTAATTATTAATTATTAATTACTTAAATCAGCTCTTAATTTTTTTTCTGCTTCTACTTCATCTAGTTTTGATTGTTCAATAAACTCATAAAATATTGCTTTTTAAATCTTAGGAAATGTAGGGCTAGTTTCAACTTCAACATATTTTTGATTTTGCAGTTTATAAATTAGTAAAACTTCTCCGTTATAACGCCAAAATTCTGAGATTCCCATGCTCGCATAAAGATTAACTTTATTAATATCGGTATGAGTAATATCAACTTCTACTACTAAATCAGGCGGAGGATCTTCAGTTAAATCAATTTTTTTTCCTGCCACCTTTGATTGATTTTGAATGTAATAACAATTGTCAGGTTCTGCACCTCTGTCTAACTGTGGATAATTCAAAGTCGTCGAACCTAAAGTTTTAATTTTTAAACCCATTTCAAAAACTAAAATTCTGATAAATAAACCAATTATTTCTCTAGCAAATTCATGTTCTTCCAGAGGCATAGTAATTTCCAATATTCCTTGGTCATATATAATTCTGGCATTGCGATTTTCTCCCAGAGCTTCAAGAATTTTTTGGTATTTATGCCAATTCAAGTTATAGAAAACAATTCTTTTTTCAGGAAGAGTTAGAGCAACAGTATTAATCATTTTTTCCTATCAAACCATTTTGTTCCCATTTCAGTCATAGCTGAGAATACTAGATAAAAAATCAAAATACTTATACCGATAAGAAATGGTACTAAATCATCCGGCATTTGTTAATCCCTAGTCAATTTTATCCACCGATGATAACATGAATAACGTTTTCGGCTGTCGCCGACATATTTGCGGAGCATTCCGGAGGAAAACCCTTAACCTTACTTCAGAAGTATCTCTATCTACATTTCAGTTAATAACTATAGCAATATGATTTGAGTTGTTAGATATTGAAAACTTTTAGGGAACAGGGAACAGGGAACAGAGAAGAAGAAAAAACATATCATATGAATATAATAATTGCTATATTCTATACTTTTAAGGAACATCTCAATTCTCACAACTCATTCCTGATTGCTATATGAACATTATCAACTTTATCCTAATTTTTATTGTGCCTCTAATTGCGACTAGCTTAATTATTTGGCGCTTTTATCTAGATAGGGAGTAGGGAGTAGGGGGTAGGGAATAGAAAACAAGAAAAACAACTTTACCTCAGTAACTTGAGAAAAGCTATATTTCAGTTAATAACTATGA
>NZ_JAAHGK010001413.1:0-1856 GCF_010672505.1 Okeania sp. SIO2B9
TAACAAGGGGCTGCAGCTTTGGAATTATGGTTACAAAAGTCTGTACCAGTTGATATTATGCGCTATTCTCTACGCCAACATTTAGGCTTGAATGATTAGACCTGTAATATCATGTCCGGTTGAATACTTATTATATAGTTGTGGGAGATGGGGAGATGGGGAGATTGAAGTGTGGATAGAATTATAAACATATACTGTATAACCGGATTCTATATCAGAGTGCGATAGAACTCCGTTCCGCGCTCCGCGTTTTCGGTCCTGAATGTACGCTTTCCATCTCAAGTAGCGTTAACGTGGGTTGTGCACCAGCTAAACAAAAAACTTTCTCCTTCTATTCCTCTTTCTTCTTCTTTCTTCCCTCCTGACTCAGTCCTCCCCCTCCTGGGAGGGAGTTAGGGGTGGGTTGACTCCTGAGTAATTAAGATTAATATCATACACGCGCTTCACCAACGCCGATTATTCTTATCTTTACTTCTTTCCTATCTCCCCTACTCTCCTACTTCCCCCAACTATATAAAACTATATAATAAGTGTTCAACCGGATTTGATATCAGGTTCATCATCCATCTCTGTCAAACACCAACTCGTTCCTTGCTATATATGAAAATCAATGTGGGAAACAGCGCATCACATTACAGTAATGTGATGCGCCGATTATTTAAAGAGGACTGAACTCCATAACTGTCACACTTGTGCCAGTATGAACGATTTGTTCGAGTTGGAAACCACTTGCTGCAAACAAATCTTTGTATTCTTGTTCGGTACGCCAATAACCTCCAGGATTAGTAATCATCATTTGCACTGCAGCTAAAGCTGGTATTGTGCCATCGGGATATTCTACAGGCGCTCCCACAGAAGGAACTAAAGTTTGTAAAAGTATAACCCGACCATCTTTTGAGAGAGCTTCTCGACAGTTAGTCAGTACCTTGATAGAATCTTCGCGACTAAATACCGATAGAAAATATTTCATTACAATTGCATCGGCACCTTTTGGTAAAGATTCCAAAGCACTCCCACCAATAACTGTTACTGCATCATTAACTCCATGTTTTGCCAGATTATTAGGAGCAGTTTCTACTTCATGGGGTAAGTCAAACAAAATACCTTTACAGCCGAATCTTTTCACAATATTGGCAATTAATGTACCTTGATTTCCTCCCACATCCATTACTGTCTGAAAACGACCAAAATCATAAACTGCAAATAACGGGTCAACAACTTCAGTAGTTAAATAACTCATGGCATTGTTGAACAGGTTTTTACTTTTGGGATTTTCTGTCATATAGGAAGTATAAAAATCCTTACCTTTTGCTAATTCAAAAGGAACTTCTCCAGTCTTTAAACTGTTTTCTAATTCTCGCCAACCATCCCACATATTAGGCTCTGTAATGTGCATTAAAAAATCACCGATAGAAGGGGAACCATTAGTAATCAGAAGTTCCGATAATTCTGTAGAAGCAAATACCCGTCCAGGTTTTTCTAAAAAGACACCTAAATGAGCTAAAGCACGCAGCACAACATAAAGTTTTTCTACTTTTGTGCCTGTTTTTTCTGCTATTGCTTCAACGGTTTGTTGTCCGTTATGCAGCAATTCTGGTATACCTAAATTTGTTGCTACATAAACACACTGACTTTGCCAGTAACCGTAAATAATTCGATAGATTTTCTTCTTAGATTCTGAGGCAGATCCTAACATAATTAAGCTCCAATTTTTTTACTAACTATATGATAAAAGCAAATACTCTCAAAAAGGTACTTAAACTTATTTGTTCCATTAGACATCTCCTCCAAAAGACGGAACAGGGTTAACGAAGTCAGAAGTCAGAAGTCAACCCACCCCTCGCCACTCCCCCTCA
>NZ_JAAHGK010001414.1:0-1856 GCF_010672505.1 Okeania sp. SIO2B9
TCCTAGAAATTTCTGTGCCATTGCGTTCTTTGATACAAATAGCAGTTTTAGTAAAACTATTCGCATCGAAAGCTAAACTAGGATTTTTTAATATTTCTGCTGTGGGGTTTTTGAGTATATATATCTGTTCGCCAACCGATATAGGGATTGCGGGTGTCTGGCAATCCACGAGGCTTTTTGCGTTTTTATATATCCATCTTTCTGTTATTTCTGATTCTTCGGTCTTGGTGATTTGCTCGATATTAGCCAATCGAGCCTCTAAATTAGAGTATTCAACCCCTAGTTGTAATTGATTGCTTGAAAATGCTCCAGAACCGCCATAATCTTTATTGTTGATTCTGTAATAGTTATTAGTGTCAAATATATGTTTTTGAGTCTTCCCCCAGTCTCTTGCTTCAACATATTCAGGGTGCGAATAATATAGGAACTGATTATTAATTACGGCTCTATCGAATAACTGTCTTGTAGTGATTGTAGCGAGCGATGATTGCCCCTTTGGAACAAATAAACTAATAGGTTTACCCCTGTATTTAGCACCCGAACGACTAGCAATACTGAAAATACTTTGCCAGCCATCCCGTTTGCAATCACTTTTAATTTCTACTGGTGTATCTAAAGGATTTCGAGAAGGAGTGCCGTAAGCTGCATGGATTCCCGATAACTCTATATTCGCGGTGATAAAGCCTATTTCTGGGTTTAATTCAAGGCTGAACCCAGTAGTCCTAAAAGCCAAACCAAATAAGTTAACTTTTGTTCCATTGGGCAGTGCCAGCCTTAAGCTATCGGCTAATTTTTCAGGTACTTTGATTTCTAAGGATGCGGTGGGATCGTCTTCCAGCGATCGCGAGAAAGTAACATCACCAGAGATATTATATCTTCTTAAAAATACTGGAATAGGTTCGCAAACTATTGTGGAATTGCGGTTAATAACTTCTGTAGATTGATACTGATATTCAATTCCAAGATCGTCCGTGGACGGTTCTTTATAGGCGAACAAGCTACCGCGACAATTATCAGATGCGCTTTTAAGTCCTAATCCTTCAAACTTAATCATGAGATACGTAATTGGGAAACTCCTGCGCTTCGTGCTGCGGAGAGGAACAATGGTTAAATGGCTTTAGCCATGAGTAAGACGTTTTACTCAGTAATTCGCTATAATCTAGTTACCTAGTGAATTAACAAAATGTACGCCACTCAAAAGAATCAACTTAGAAGACTTAGCCATCAGGAATTTAAAGCCCTGACTGCTTTGTGTCGCTTGAGTAAGAATCTTTTTAACGTGGCATTGTACGAATCTAGGCAGTATTTCTTTAATGAAAGAAAACGCCTGAGCTATGAATCTAACTATCATCTCTGCAAGTCCAATGATAATTATCAGTTGCTTAATACTGATATTGCTCAACAGACTATGAAAGTGGTTGATAGAAGTATGCGTTCTTTCTTGGGACTGCTTAAAGCTATTCGTATCGGACGTTGCGACCAAAAACCGCAACTGCTTAGATATCTGCCAAAAGAAGGATATTTCCCTTTGATTATTCCTCGAATTAGGCTCAAGAATGGAATATTTGCTATTCCCATGTCTCGTGAGTTTAAAAAGGAATATGGTGAAGTTAAGATTCAACTGCCAGAAAGACTCAAGGATAAGAAAATCAAGGAGGTACGAATACATCCGAAGTACTCGGCTCGGTGGTTTGAGATTGAGTACATCTATGAAGACGAAAAAATAGAAACATCTGTAGATACCAATAATGCTATGGCTTTGGATTTGGGAGTTGATAACTTGTGCGCTTGTATCGATACTGATGGGCATCAATTCTTGATTGATGGCAAAAGAATTAAAAGTATTAATCAGTGGA
>NZ_JAAHGK010001415.1:0-1855 GCF_010672505.1 Okeania sp. SIO2B9
AAAAAAGTACCAGCTTTTCAGTGGCAAGAGCTGCAAAAAGCTAGTATTTTGGGATGGTTATGGCAGAAAAATTGAGGGACAATTTTTCCGACTACCTCCTCTATAATTCCCATTTCTCCTGTCTCCTGTCTCCTGTCTCTTGTCTCCTACCCTCACTCATAAGACTTTTTCAGCAAATCCTAATTAGTTGCTCATTTTGTAGCAATATTTAGCCAATTAATTTTACTACCTAATTTGAAAATTATTCGCTTCCAGAGAAGCATCATTATTCAAAACGGCAAATTGAGCACCATCTCCTAAACCAGATTCACTACCATTAGGATTATAAAATAATGCGCCACTGGCAGAATTATAAACAATAAAAGCACCATTAGTGGCAACAGCATCATCACTTTCAACTATGGCAAAGTCTGTTTCCACACTGAAACCTTCACCTGCATCACTCTCTAAAGCAGTGAATGTTTTTTTGTCTAACAAAATCAAGTCTCGTTGTACATCAAAATCTGTGATTGTATCTATACCTATTGTAGGGGTTTCAAACTCTTGGTTAGTGTTGAAAATGAAGCGGTCAATGCTTGCTCCACCGGTGAGAGTGTCGTTGCCTGCACCTCCATTGAGGCGATCGCGACCAATACCTCCTGTTAAAATATCGTCGCCATTGCCACCGAGTAAGATATCAAACCCAGGGCGACCTTCGAGAGTGTCATTGCCGTCGTTACCACGCAACAGGTCATTGCCTCTACCACCAATGATTTGGTCTGCACCACTACCACCATTAACAGTATCGTCACCACCTCCAGCTTTGAGAATGTCATTGCCGTCGTTACCATTAACACGATTATTTGCTATATTGTCTGTGATGGTATTATCTAGGCTATTACCTGTACCATTAATTGCATCGTTGCCTGTGAGATTGAGATTTTCTAAGTTATCTCCTAGAGTGTAAGTGATAGAGGAGTTGACAGTATCATTACCTGCATCGGCTAATTCTGTGACGGTATCTTCTGAGTTATCTACCACATAATAGTCATTCCCCGGCCCACCAATCATCATGTCTATTCCTGAGCCGCCATCGAGTTGATCGTCGCCAGCACCACCTATGAGGGAGTCGTTGTCAGTATTGCCTAGAAGAGTGTCATTTCCCCCTGCACCGTCAATAGTATCATTGCCTGCTAATCCATCTATCAATTCGTTTCTGGAGGTGCCAGAGAGATTATCGTCTTCTGGAGTGCCAGGAGGTCCGGTAGTATTGAGTAGTATTGAGACAACATCATGGGAATTAGTCATAACTAAGTCGAGATAGTCATCTCCATTGAATTCCCCTACTGCTATTGACCCTGGATAACCTCCTGTTGCAAAAGTAGTAGGATTGGCAAAAGAGCCATCTCCATTTCCTAATAACACTGACACATCATTGGAGAAACCATGAGTTGTGGCTAAGTCGAGATTGCCATCTCTATTGAATTCTCCTACTGCTATTGAGGTTGGGTCATATCCTGTCTCAAAATTAGTACGAGCAGCAAAAGAGCCATCTCCATTTCCTAATAACACTGACACATCAAATTCATTAGTCACAGCTAAGTCGAGATTGCCATCTCCATTAAATTCTCCTACTGCTATTGACAGTGGGAAATCTCCTACCTCAAAATTAGTAGGAGCAGCAAAAGAGCCATCTCCATTTCCTAATAACACTGACACATCAGCGAAGAAATAATTGGCCACAGCTAAGTCGAGATTGTCATCTCCATTAAATTCTCCTACTGTTATTGAGCGTAGTTCATCTCCTAACTCAAAATTAGTAGGAGCAGCAAAAGAGCCATCTCCATTTCCTAATAATACTGAAATAACTGAGACA
>NZ_JAAHGK010001416.1:0-1854 GCF_010672505.1 Okeania sp. SIO2B9
TCAGTGGCCTCCGGATCGTTAAAATATCCCTGCATAACATTATTGCCACGCATCACTACTTCTCCCATAGTTTCCCCATCAGCAGGTACATCCTGCATATCTTTGTCTACTACCCGCATTTGAGCAGCATGAATATAAGGCACTCCTTGTCGAGCTTTCAATTTTGCCCTTTCTGCCATTGGTAAATCATCCCAAGGTGCTTGCCATTCACAAACACTATGGGGTCCGTAGGTTTCTGTTAAACCATAAACATGAGTAATATCAATTCCTAACTCTTCCATCGTCTGAATAATAGTGGGGGAAGGTGGCGCTCCAGCAGTGGCAACTCGAAGAGGATGGGAAAGTTGTAATTTTTTGATGGCACGGTCGTTAGCAAGAGCAATTAATATTGTGGGGGAACCGCAGAAGTGAGTCACTCCCTCATCCATAATTAACGAGACTACTGTATTAGGGAAAAATTTCCGCATACAAATATGAGTACCACCCACAGCAATGACTCCCCAGGTAAAACACCAACCGTTACAGTGAAACATGGGTAACGTCCACAAATAGATACTGTTATTATTCATGCCTAGTTCTAATGCTTCGCCCAAAGCATTGAGATAAGCACCACGATGAGTATATACCACTCCTTTGGGTTGACCACTGGTGCCACTGGTATAGTTGATCGAAATTGGTTCGTTTTCGTCTGAAAGTGAGGAAGGTAGAGGGTCTGATGTACCTGTAGTTAAAAAAGTTTCATAATCTGTTCCTGGTAATTTTTCTCCTTTTGCTTCTATTTGACTGTCTACTATATTAATTATTTCTTCTACACTTTCCAACTCATCCCGCACTGATTTTACCAGGTGAGATAATTCTGTATCGACAAATACCAGACGCGCTCCACAATTATTCAGGATATAGCAAATATCTTTAGCAGCTAATCGAATATTGATAGCGACTAAAACTCCTCCTGCTAGAGGAACGCCAAAATGTGCTTCTAACATTGGTGGAATATTCGGGCAAAGGAAAGCTATGCGATCGCCTTTTTCTAACCCTCTGTTTTTTAAGGCGCTTGCCAATTGATTAACTCTGGTGGCAAACTGCGCATAAGTCCATCTAGAGGAGCGGTAAACTATGGCATCTTTGTCAGCAAATGCTCCCACACTGCGTTCTAGGAAACTTTGGGGAGTGAGAAATTGAGAGGAAATTTGATGGTTTGACATTATCAGAATTTAGAATTTATAATTTAGAGTTTATAATTTAGAATTAATTTTGAGCTTTAGTATTTTTAATGATTACATGAAGAATAGAAATTAATTCATTAGATTCATTTAATAAAGGAAGTAATCTTTGTTCTAGTTCTTTTTCTGTTGCAATTAATATTTTTAACCAGTAATTGGTCTGTCTAGCTTCTTTGAGAGAAATATTCATTTTATGGATAAAATCGACTTTACTTTCTGTGTTTTGTGCTTCCTCAATATTCGCGCCTATGCTTGTCCCAGAGCGTATTAATTGTTTACTCAAACCATACCCTGTCCCACCATTTTCTCTCAAAAACTTGCAAAGCTTTACTATTCTTATGCTAAAATCCAGAGTCCTATCTTGTATATCTTTTTTAACCATATTAGGTTCTATTTATTCTAAATCCTAACATATCTTGAAATTTTGCCATAGCCATATTAGGTCCTATTTATTCTAAATTCTAATAATTCTAAATTCTAAATTATCAAAAAATTCTAAATTCTAGTGAATCCTTTTTTCATAACCAACCCACTCTTTCTCTCGCAACAAATATTTCTGAACCTTACCCGTAGCAGTCTTTGGCAACTCTATAAACTCAACCGCTTTCGGTACCTTAAACTGTGCCAAATT
>NZ_JAAHGK010001417.1:0-1852 GCF_010672505.1 Okeania sp. SIO2B9
TACTATGAACCACATGGCAGCCATTCTGAAAAAATCAAAGAATTTGCTCCTATAAATGTGGTCATCACCCCTATTATAAATTTGAATTTACCGTTAGTCGGGCCGATAATTAAAGGAAATGAAAGTGCTTTACAAGTAGCTCAATGGTTGAAACCCCAAGTCATGTTACCTACAGCAGCAGGGGGCGATATAGATTTTCAAGGATTATTAATATCTTTACTCAAAGCAGAGGGTAGTGTGGAAGAAACACAACTTCAGTTAACCAAAAATAATCTGGATACAAAAGTAATAGAGGCTCAACCTGGAGAACGTTTTGAACTACAATTAGAACAGAGAGTATTAGCTAATTAGGGTTTGCTGAATAAATCTTTTGGTATGAGCTAGGAGTCAGGAGCAGGAGTCATAAGTCAGGATAAATGGGGAATTTATAGTAGATAGTCGGATATTTTCTCCCTTGATTTTTCTGCAATTATTCTGCCTTTTATCCTAACTTTTTGGTTGCTCAATCTTCAAAAGTTGCACTTTTTTTCGCTGTAAAAAATCTAAAACCTTTACCTGTCAGTGCTTTTATATTTAATCAGCATAGCAATAATTAAACTACATTTAATTAACAGCTTTTAATGATAGTTAGTATATTTTGAAAGCTGCTGACTATTAATGTTATGAAGCTAATTTTTGAAGATTTGAGGTTAATCATATTGTTAATCAAATGCTGCACAACTGACTTCTCCTAACCATAAAACCCTTTAACAGTTTACTATTCCCTATTTCCTATTCCCTAATGCTATAAAAGTATGATTAATTTTCGTTGGATTTTTACAGTAATATTATCCTTGTTTTTGATTATTGGTAATTCTCAACCAGCTTTAGCTTCTATTCATACTTACCCCGAATCTTCTACACAAATCATGTATCGTTCTCGGCAAAGTTTGCGAGACCTTTCAGATAGAGCATGGCAAACTGTACTATATAAAAGGATCAAATCTGGCAAACTAATAACTTTAAACTTACGATTGGTAGGATTTCCTGGAATAATTGAACTAGCTCATCCCCAAAAATTGCAAATTACTACTGGCACTGGTAATATCTGGAATGCAGAGGATATTTTGGTTGATTCTTCTTTTCCTGCTAATGTTGGAGAATATGACTTTTTGGAAGTAATGAAACACTTAAATTATGATGCTCCACTGCGAATAAATATACCTTTGCAAGGTGAAAAATCAGCAGAATTAGTCGTACCAATTTTTGCTGTTAAAGAATGGCATAAATTATTTGATGAAGTTAATTTTTGGTGATTTTTTATTGTATTAGTTTTCATTAATTAAGGAGAAAAAAAGTGAAAAAAATAATTACAGTTTGCTTATTAATATTCACATTGATAAACTTTATAGAAATACCTCCTGCATTAGCAGCAGAAACAGCGAAAGGAGCAGAAATTTTTCAAATTAATTGTGCTGGATGTCATGCTGGAGGAGGCAATATAGTTAGATGGTGGAAAAACTTAAAAATCAGAACTTTGAAAAGAAATAAACTAGATTCTGTTGAGGCGATCGCTTACTTAGTTAAGAATGGAAAAAATAATATGTCTGCTTACAAAGACCGTTTAACAGAAACAGAGATAGAAACTGTATCAGATTATGTATTGAAGCAGGCAGAAAATGGTTGGCATTAGTAAATATAGCTATAAGAGCTAATATTTAAACATTACACATCTCCAGAAAAGAGGAAGTAGAGAGTAGGGAGAAATAATAGACATCTCCAATAATCAAAAATAAAATTAATTATTGTACATTAATCATCAATTATTTCTCCCTACTCTCTACTTCCTCTTTTCTGGAGATGTGTAATGTTT
>NZ_JAAHGK010001418.1:0-1850 GCF_010672505.1 Okeania sp. SIO2B9
ATTTTTCTATAACCGCTTTCCTGTCGAATAATGTTTTATTGCCTTGAATAACTGATAGTACCTTTATCCTCTTCACGTCATCAACAAGCTGTAATAAATCAGCATCGTTGCTAACAATAGTTACGGTAAAAGATTCTTTAATTGCCAACTCTGACAAAGTGGCAATAATATCGTCTGCTTCATAATCTGGCAACTCAAAACAAGGAATATTAGATTCTTTTACTAAAGCCTTTGTGTTCCTAAGATCGATGTTAAAATCTTTCTGATTATCCAATGTTTTTCTGTTGGCTTTATAGTCTGGATATATTCTTTTTCTAATTAAACTTTTATTGTCGGGAGGGTCAAATGCGATCGCGAGATTTGATGCGCCAAGCTCATTGACCAACGATCTAGCTGACACTAAAAAACTATTACTAATAGTTATTGGCACACCATAACGATTTACTACTAAGCCATACTTAGAAGTTCGCCTGGCGTGAAACAATCTATAAGCCAGGTTAGAACCATCTATAATAACTAAATGTTTAGACGACAAACCACTCGTCCCCATGATTGAAAATTTGTACTACTTTATTGGTAACTGGAATGTTGCCAGTACCACCGTTCAATGTTGCACCACTAGCAGGAGACAGGGTTAAAGTTACCGCACCACCTGCGATCGCGTCAAAAATCATAACTCTAAATTCAATATCAATTAACCCTGTTGGAAGTGTTAACAGGCTGTTGGCAACTAATTTTTTAGATCGATTATGATAAAGGTGATCTATAGTCGCATCGCCGTTGATATCCGAAGCAAGTAAATAATTATTATTTAGTTTTAAAGCGATCCATTTTCCATTTTGGTCTATAGCTTTATACGAATAGCCCGTAGCAGTATCAATTACTAGCTGGTTTGGTATATCTGCATTAAATGTGGGTTCGCCCGTTATTTCAGTGGGTTGCTTTTGTTCCCATGCTGTCAAATCTTCACTACTCTTTAAAATTAAAATTCTGGTAGGACCAGTAAGCGTTGCAACCCATTCCATATCTTTTAACGGCGGTGGATTTGATGGTAATGCTGCTGCTACATGAATCCTATCAGTAACCTGTATCCATCTTCCATTGCTATCAGAAGGTATTGCGATCGCTGGCTCTAATTCATCTAAAGAACTACTCACATCATATCGATAAAGAACATCTTGCTGATTAGACGAACTAACAGTATTAACTATTCTAATCGTTTTATCTTTTCTGGAGACGGAATCAATATTCTTTAGATCGGCAAGTGTCGGAACGGCTAAAGCTTGAGCTAAAAATTCAACCATGTTATTTAAGTCTTACAGTAAAACAATTATACCTCAAAGCCTCTCGTGATAAAGTTCTGGGGGTTTTGTTTTAATAACCCCCAGAACCCACAGAACATGATAATCTGTTATTAGATTCAAAATTTCAATTATGCCTTACACAAAAAAACAGATTATGGATGCTTTAGGAGCATCAGAATATCATATAAGGATGGATATGCGCCATCTGGGGATTAAGCCTGTCTCGAAAGAAAGTGGCGGTAATACGAAATTTTACAGCGATCGCGATTTTGAGAGGATTTCACGGTTAAGAAAACACTGTAAAAAAGGATTACAACGCCAAGAGTATAAGGAAGACTTGGGTAAGGAAGATATTGGTTCGGTAGAGATTATTGAAGCATCAAAAGTTGAAGTTTTACTAGATTGACCTATTTCTTCAAAACAAGAAATGGCTTTGTCAGTAGAGAGAGAGCTAGAGTATAACCCATTAGCTACATACAGGATATTACAAGAAATTGCGGATAATCAGTGGCTACCACCCACAGCCGATCTCGCTGACATATTAGG
>NZ_JAAHGK010001419.1:0-1844 GCF_010672505.1 Okeania sp. SIO2B9
AATTAATTCTAGAAAGTCGCACAGATAGCGATGGAGATAAATCCTATAGATTAGAGTTAGTATACCAGCAGAAAATCGAAATCATCAGTTGGAAATCACTTTAATAAGAGATTCTGAAATTGAAAAAGTTAAAAAATTAGCTAATGTTGTGGCTGATTTTCTCGAGATACCCTATCAAGAACTGTCAAATAAGTGATCATTTTTTTTGAATGCTTTGGGTGAGTTTAGTAGAATGGAAATGTCTATACATCTAAAATGTTGAGTTTTGTAAACGATACTAGTAATATCTGTAAAATTGCCATGTTTTGTTGATGAATAATATAGTCAGGTGCTTTAATTTCTTACGATTTATTCCTAGCTAGATCGAATTTTGCATAAATTTCCAGAAATTAGCTGATTACTAAGTATAAAGATAAATAGACACTTAATATATGACGTCAATTATGAGGGTGCCTATAGAAAATTACATCAATCTCAAATAGGTGAAATATGATCATGAAAATAGGCGAAATTCTCATCCGCAGACAATTAATTTCTGAAGATCAATTAAATCAAGTAATAGATATTCAGAGTTCATGTGATCAAAAAATTGGTGAGCTTTTATTATTTCAAGGTTGGATTCGAGAAGATGACTTAGAATCAGCTTTAAGAGAACAATATTGGCGAGAAAATGGTTATTGGATCATTGATTAAGTATAGAAGAAGGAAGAAAGCATTTAGTTCTCTAAAAATCCAGCGTTTTCTGAATTTTAAACTTTTGATATGTCCGTCCCCTTTCCTTCAACTGTGATATACATAGGACTTACGCACCTGCAACGTATTTCCGTCCGAATCGACCGACAACGACGAAGCAATCTCAAATCCTAATTTTTCCTACCTTATGCGTAATATCAAGTCCGGTTAAATACTTGTCATTGCGACTGTAGAGGAGTAATCGCCAAGATTACGGAGATTGCTTTCCGTTTCGGAATGCTCCGCAAACATTCCGAAGAATGAGGCATTATTATCTGTGGAGGATTTGCAAAGATAACTATTAGAAGTTAAGAGTAAGCAAAGGTCAAATTCTGATATTACTCAACAGCACTTAGAACAATTAGCTGCGAGTTTAGAACGAAATATTCAGTTAGCAAAAGCTGGAAAAGATACTCGACAAGCAAAAATTCTTAGTCTGTATACAATGGTTCAAGATTCGGCAGGATTATTGTAAGAACTAGAGAATAAATTGCGGAATGCTAATTTGAATGAGTTGGCATAAATTCAATAATTATACAGTTTAATTGACGAGTTAAATAGCTATCAAAATAATATGAAAATATTTGTTTGATAAGAAGGAAGAAAGAAGAAGGAATAAGGAAGAAGGAAAAGTATTACATTGCCTAAGTTTTAGAGCTTCTATATCTGCCCTGACCTTTGCTTCTACTGCTGTACTTAGTTACTAATCTTTCACAGTTGAAAAAATGCTACCACATGAATACTCTAAGTAGATTTATTTAATTGTATTTCTGAAAATAATTAAGTTTGCATAAATCATTAAATTCTTTCTGATATATTTATAAGTACCAGAAAGAAAATTATGGACAATAAACTTGATTCTCTTTTGTTGGTAGTACTTTTCATAACAACTATGACTTTTTTACGAGAGGATAAAAGACTAATAAATCAGTTAAATGATAGTTTTTCTGAAGCTGAAATAGCTATTATTCAACAACAAAAAAATCATCAAGAGAACTAACAACCACCTGTTCCAGATAAAAATGCTGGCAGTCGTTAAAATTAATCTCATAATATTGGTGGTTTATTCTCATCTGCATATCTTAAATATCACTGAGAAATACATTATATTA
>NZ_JAAHGK010000142.1:0-8793 GCF_010672505.1 Okeania sp. SIO2B9
GGGCGAAGGTTTTTGCTGAGATATCATGCAAATTGAATCGGCATCGAACCCATTCAATTGGCCGCCGATTCATCTGGTCGCCAAATCACAGATTATGGCGTGAGGCTTCTCGGCGATCTAGCTAAAAAAACGATGCTGATTTAGTATCCTTTTTCAAAGTTATTAACGATAATATTGCAGAATTACTATGAGTATAACATTACTTCTCTTGAATTTGAGAAAGCAAACATTTTATACAAATGTATGTTGAAAAAAAGTAATTAAGGGCAGGACATTTTATTACTCTCACTTTGTTAAGAAACAGAAAACACAGGCAAATGAAAGTAATGCAGATTTTTCTATGTTTTTTAACTAATCAAATATACTTTTCCTTCGTCTAGATCGTAATAACCACCTACAGTTTTTAATTTGTTTTCCTGAACTAACTGGGTAATCACTGGAGAAAGATTGATAATTTTTATTTGTTCCATTACATTAGCTTTAACAGCACTTTCTACAGAATATCCATCTCTACCTTTAGCAATTTCTACAGCAGGTTTAATAGCAGAAATTATACTGCCAATTTGACCTGGAACAGGTTTACCATCCATTGTTGCTTTTACTGCCCCACAATTTTCATGCCCTAGTACCATTAACACTTTTGAACCTAATACAAAAGTACCGTATTCTATAATACCCATTTCTTCTGGAGTCACAATATTTCCGGCTTCTTGAACTAGGCGTAGTTCAAAGGTTCGTGCAACCAGGGGCAATTAAAGCTTAAAAGTATTGATTTATATGGGTTAGAGCTATCTTACTTTTTTATGGTCTGAAAGTTATAGCAATGTGCGCTGGCATATTTACAAATTACAGGAACTGTCCAATAGCTAAAAGTCTTATGTGATTCCTATGGAATGCTTGCGCAAACGGGTTTTTATTCCCCTCCTGGGAGGGGTTAGGGGTGGGTTGCCAGATGAGCTGTTGCCTGTTGCATATTGCCTGCGCACAGCGCCATATTTCAAACAATAACGGAAGGGAATCATAAGAGTTTCAGAGCCTTTCTCTGACTCGCTGCAGTATATAATGCCAACCTTCTATTTACGCCGTTTTGGTACAGTATCCCGAAGTAGTAAATGCTATCAAAATCTTACATGGAATTGACATTGACAGAAAGCTTGTGAAGCAATATCAGCAGCCGAAGCAGTTGGAGTTAATTTTCTACCCTTGATATCATCCCGACACAAGCTCTGCGCGGGATTCCCATCCATCGACCGTTACTACCGATCGCCCTTATTTCACTTGATATGGCAGAGATGAATGGTGCAGATTGATTTTCAGATCACCGTTTTCATCACGAACATAACCAAAAGTGTATTCTACCTTGATCTCGCTACCGTCTGTTTTGGTGAAAAAATACTCACCCATTGAGGTAGCTGTATCGCAGTGGGTAATAATTCCTTCATTCTCAAAGCGCACATTGTTATAGGGCGCAAGAGCAAAACCTTTATCTTCGCTGATGCTCCCACTGACAAAATAAGACAAAGCCTCTTTCTCTGTACCTCTGAATGGCTCATTGCTGGCCAGTGTTGGTTTGAACAAAACCGTACCAAGATCATAACCATAAAGCCTATCAAGAGTACTTTGTGCTTCTGCTTCTGGGTTTTCTGCCTTGCCAATGGCGACAATGGCTTCGCCCCAGCTTTGCTGTGCAGCTAGAACATCGTTTTCTGTTACAGGATTTTCGCATGACGCAGATTGTACTGTTGGCGTAGATTGAGGGTTCGTGCAACCAGCCATTGTGGTTACTGCAGATACGATTAAAAGTGCAAAGAAATTTGGTTTCATGGTCATCTTTTTCTTTTATAGGACTAGGAGTTAATAGGTTAACCTATTTCCGCCTACAAGGCTACAAACAGATAATTTTCTTGAGAAAGTTGCTGAAATTGTTCATCATTTCTGGATAATTGGCCAAGGAAATTTAAGGTTTAACGCTCAAAAAGGAGCGCATTTGAGGCGCATAGTTGGGCAGAAAAATCTTGGGACAAAACTTAGCTCCTACCTCCTCACTCATTCCCATTTCTCCTGTCTCCTGTCTCCTGTCTCCTGTCTCCTATCCCTACTAAAAGACTTTTGAGCGCAAACCCTAATTATATTAACGATAATCTTGGCGCTGAATATCTCGCAACCGAGCTTCTGGACGCTTAAACCTATCTAGTTGTGCTTCAAAAAATGCACGATTTGCTTTTAAATGTTCTAGGTCTGGGTCATCTAAAGGATGTAATGTTGCCTGTCTTAATGCTTGAATAACTGCGGAAGTTACACAATACATTGAACGTTGAAAAGTAATTCCTAACTGAATCAACATATCATCTTCACCCCGACAATTTTGTTTGTAATAATCAACTAAAAATGATGGTAAAAAATGCAGCATATCCTGCATTAATAATGTGGGAGGGATACCAGCATTTCCCACTGGAAAAACATCTGCATAAAGAATGCCATAATGAAAGTCTTTTTGATTTTCTGGTACTTGTTTTGCCTGAGCATTATAAGACTTTGTACCACGGAAAGGTGCAGTGCGATAAAAGACAGCTTCTACATAAGGTAAAGCAGCTTCAAATAACCAAGTAAAACCACAAGATTTGGGAATAATTTCATGTAACTCACCCCGAATATAAACATGATGATAAATTGGGCGATTTGCTACAGCAAAAATTCCATTTACAAGAAAATTCATTGCTTCTGGAACGCTGGTTAATTTCCCTTCATTATATAAATCAAACATTTCAAAAAAAACAGCAGCCATTACTTCCCAAAATAAACCAAGATTACTGTAATAAGAAAGTTGTCTGACCTGTTCGATAAACATTTCTGGAAATAGTTTATACAGACCTAACATTACAGGATTTCCTTGAAAATAAGCTTTAATTGCTTTATCCGCTGCTGCCTTATATTCAGGAGTATCTAAATAAGGATCGAATTTACCTCCCATTTCCCGATGCCAAAACATTGCTCGCATACAAGCTTCGGCAAATTCCATATTAATTCTGTCATGCCATAAATGATGTAATAATTTTGATTTTTTGCCACTTTCTCCCTTTTCAATAAATGCTAAAAGTTCTGGATGAGCTGTTGCTTCTCCGCGCCAAACTCTTAAGTCTGCATCATCACCTGCATAGTGATTATGAAGTTCTAAATATTCTTTTGGCAGGAAGTATTTAAAGAAGGGTAAGGGGTTTAAAAATACTCGTTCGGCAATATAAAGTAAGTCGCGCCAATAGAAATCCATTGGTACTGCATAAGCTTTATAAATACCGATAATTTGCATTAGGTTTTCTGGGGTATCTGGTAGCATTGCTCCACCTGCTTCGAGGCGGTGAATAATTTCGGCAAATTCATGTTGGGATGGGGGAAGTTTTATTGTTGTTTGTGTCATAATTTTTGAGGTTTTAGGTGTGAGGTGTTATATCATGTTTGCTTCAATGAAAATCATAAAAATTTGGCACTTTGTAGCACTTTTTAGGTTGGGTTGAGTCCGCGTTAGCGGAGCTTATCCTGAGGATAAATCCAACAACAATAATTGTATTTGTTGGGTTGCGCTAGCGCTTAACCCAACCTACGGTATTATAAATAATTATTCGCACATTAAGTTTTAGTTTGTATCTGTTGGGTTTCGCTACTTCGAGACGGGAAATTAATTTCGGCAAATTCATGTTGGAAGGGGGGATGTTTTATTGTTATTTGTGTCATAATTTTTGAGGTTTTAGGTGTGAGGTGTTATATCATGTTTGCTTCAATGAAAATCATAAAAATTTGGCACTTTGTAGCACTTTGTAGATTTGGTTGAGTCCGCATTAGTGGAGCTTATTCGGAGGATAAATCCAACAACAATAATTATATTTGTTGGGTTGCGCTAGCGCTTAACCCAACCAACTGCATTATAATTATCCAAACTTGATATTAGTAGGAATTTTGAGAAATATTCTTACACAGTTTTTATATCTGACAAAACAACCTAATTTCTGTACTCCAGGAAATTAACATCTGCTGTATTTATCAAACTAGCTAATTTTTGACTTTTGACTTTTGACTTTTGAATTTCTATAGAAGAATTAGGGACTAAAAAATTGGAAGTTGCTTCACTCCAACGCACTAACCAAGTAGGTTGAATTCCTAAAAAGAAAATCACTACTGCTAATACTAAAGCAGGGGTACGTTCGGACCAAATAACTTTAGGATAATAAGCTGTATCATTATCTAATTTGCCGAAACAAGTACGGTTTAACAAAATCACAAAATAAACAGCAGTTAAACCACTGGCAATAATACACAACAGAGTAGGAATAGGAAACACCGAAAAACTACCTTGAAATACTAGAAACTCAGCAGCAAAACCTACCATTCCTGGAATACCTGCACTTGCCATTCCACCCATAATTAATAAAGCGCTCGTAAAAGGTAAACCACGCACCGGACTCATCAAACCATTCAACACAGATAATTCGCGAGTACCAACTTTGCTTTCTACCACACCTACCAGGTGAAATAGAATCGCTAAAATTAAACCGTGAGCAACCATTTGAGAAATAGCTCCCACTAAACTCAAAGGTGTATTGGCAGCAGCAGCAACAACAATATAACCCATGTGGCCAATTGAACTGTAGGCCACCATCCGTTTGATGTCTTGTTGAGCGATCGCTGCTAATGCTCCATACAAGACGCTAAAAGTACCAATTATCGCCATTCCGGGAGCGACTATTTGCCAGGTTTCGGGAAATAATCCTAACCCAAAACGCAATAGTCCATAAGTGCCTAATTTTGCTAATATGCCACCGAGAAGAATGGTGACGGGGGGAGATGATTCGACGTAAGCATCTGGCAACCAAGTATGTAAAGGTACTAATGGAATTTTAATACCGAATCCTACTAAGAGAATAGTTAGTAAGATAAGTTGGGTTTTTAGGGATAGTCCTTGGGTTGAGATTAGGTCATAATCAAAACTGGGAGAATTGCTTAACCAAGTTATTCCTAAAAATCCTGCTAATATCAGAATTCCGGATACTGCTGTATAGATCAGAAATTTGGTTGCTGCATAACCTCGTTTTTTACTACCCCAAATTGCTATTAATAAATAGATGGGGATTAATTCTAGTTCATAAAAGAGAATGAATAGTAATAGGTTTGCGGAGAGAAAAGCACCTGCTATTCCGGCATTTACTAACAAAATTAAGGAGTAGTATAATCGCGGGCGATCAACATTATTGCCATATCCATAAACTACGATGAATGTTAGTAAGGAATTTAGGGCGAGTAATGGTAAGGATAAACCATCTATACCGAGATTATAGGTTAAACCTAATTGGGGAATCCAGGTAAAATGTTCTTGAAATTGTAACCCTGGATTATTTAGGTTAAATTTAAGGGCAATTTCTACAGTCCAAACTATTAGAGATAGGGCAATTGCTAAGGTGATTTTTCGTAATTTTTCATCGGTAATTTTTCCGGGAAAAAATCCGACTAAAGCTGCCCCTAAAATTGGGATGATAATTAAGACACTGAGCATAATTTTCTGTTATTTTTATGTTAATTAAATTTTAGTCTGTGCGGAAGTTAAAAGTCAAAAGTCAAAAGTAAATCATTTTTTATTTGTAATTGTTTTAGGATTTTGTAACTGGTCAGTTATTTCCGCCATCCTGCACTAGTACAACTAAGGGGTAATTTCAGTTATCAGTTATCAGTTAGTCTCCTCCGGAGGAGCTACGCTAAGTAACTGTTAAATCAGGTTCATTATCTACTTAAATATTTGCCAAATATTAGCCGAGCGCTAGAGTTATTTTTGAGTGTTATCTACAGATGATTTACAGAAATAATTGATTGAGATTTTCCCTCCAATCAACCTATTAATAAATCAGTTCCATCATCAGGCTAAATTCAACATCTCAAAATTTATGTAAGTGGGGTGGGTTCCTGCCTACCCAAAAATATCAGGAACGGGCAAGATGCCCCCAAACACAAAACTATTAAAATCATCCCGCATTTTTGCAACGCTATTTTTGAGTGTCATCTACAGATGATTTACAAAAATAATTGATTGAGATTTTTCCTCAAATCAATCCACTACTAAATTAACTTAGATTCAACATCTCAATATTTTAGTCTGACAAAAACTATAATTTTTGAGTGTAATCTACGGATGATTTCCGGAAATGATTGATTGAGATTTTTCCTAAAATAAAACTACTAAATCAGATTAGATTCAACATCTCAAAATTTGAGTCTAGTACAACCAACGGGTAATTTCTAAGTGTAATCTACAGATTATCCATGGGAATGATTGAGATTTTTCCGTAAATTGACCTGCTGTTAAATCAGCTTTATGGCAGGCTTAAATATTTCAAAAATTCAAGGCAAGCATTACAGTTATTTTTGACTATGATGTACAGATAATTAATCACAATATAACCTTTCTCAAGTCATACCATTTATCCATGAAGTTGCGCTTAATAAAAGATAACAGCTATTAGTAAAATTCAGGTTTTGGTCATAATTATTAAGCGCATTTTTACAGATAAATGGTATTACTAAGGTACAGTTATTTTTCTTCTTTTCTACTCCCTACTCCCTACTCCCTACTCCCTAAAATAAACCAACCACTAACCAACTTAATAATAGAGTCATACCAATCAAAATTGTCAATACATAAAACTGAGACTGACCAGAAACATTATATTTCAAACCTTGACCACCAAACACAGTCGCTAAACCCACAAAATTAACTACACCATCCACAAGATAGCGGTCAACCCAGGAAATAATTCTTGATACTAAACCCACCACAAAAACAATAGTAATTCTATACAGTTTTGCAGTGTAAAAATCGTAGGCAAAAAAGTCTTGTATTGCTGGTAAAGGAAACTTAATTGGTTTCTCCCACCCATCGTTTAGATAAATCAATCCACCAATACCAAAACCAAGCACACTGGATAACAATAATAAACCAGCAACAGTTTTATTAATAGTTGCGATATCCGGTAGTAGTTGCCATTGTGCAAACAATAGAGGAATATGCAACGTAAAACCAGCCAAAATAGTCATCGGCAAAACTAACGCCCATAAACCTTCAGGCGATCGCTCAGTCATTTGCTTCGGTTGACCACAAAAAATTAAACCAAACTCCCGAATAATACTAAAAGCAGTGAACCCATTCACCAACAACAACACACCTACTAACCAAGGTTGACTACTCCACAAATAATCTGTCATTTGCAACAGTGCCCAGAAACTACCCAAAGGAGGCAAACCCACTAAACCAGCAGCACCCACTAAATAAGAAATTCCAGTAATGGGGCGACGAGACCATAAACCACCATATTGAGTCAAGTCTTGACTGACGCAGTTTAAAATTACCCCACCCGTACTCATTACCAACAACGCCATCGCACAAGCGTAAGTAAATAACAACATCAAAGCAGTTTCGTCTTGACCAGTTCCCACAGCGATAAAGACCAAACCCATGTAAGTGCTGACTGAATAAGAAAGCGATCGCTTAATATCAATTTGGCCAATAGCAATTAAAGAAGCACAAACTGCGGTAAATACTCCCACCCCGATCGTGACTGTGGAAGCAACAGGGGATAAAGCTAAAACAGGTTGCACTTTAATCAACACCCACGCTCCAACTGCTACTACCAGGGAGTTCCGTAAAATAGTACTTGGCACTGGCCCTTCCATTGCTTCATCTAACCACAGATGTAGGGGAAACTGAGCGCATTTACCTAGAGGTCCGGCAATTAAAGTAAGGCTTAATAGGGTGGCAGTTGTAGGAGCGATGTTTGCAGTTTTTGCCCACTCAGCTAACTCCGTATAATTCCAAGTTCCTGCTAGAGGTAATAGAGCAACTACTCCCATGAGCAAAAATAAATCTCCCACCCGTTTTGTCAGGAAGGCGTCTCTTGCTCCAGTAATTACTAATGGTTGGCTAAACCATAACCCCACTAATAGATATGTACCGAGAGTGAGAATTTCTAGAATTATGTAACTCCAGAATAGGGAATTGCACAAGACTAAGGCACACATTCCAGCTTCAAATAATGCCAGTAGGGAGTAAAAACGTGCCCATCCCCAATCCATTTCCATATAGGCGATCGCGTAAATTTGGCTCAGAAGATTGAGACCAGTAATTAATATAGTCGCTCCAATAGTGAGGGTAGATATTTCTAGGGAAATAGTGATATTTAGCCCTGCCACATCTAGCCAAGGTATTGATAATTCTTGAGTTGGTTGATTCCAAGCTACTGATAGAGCGATTAAGCCATGTAAGAAAGCGATGAAGGTCATAATCAGATTGATATAACCTGCTGGTCTTGGCCCGGTACGTTTAATAATTCCGGGAGACCAGGGTATGGCTAGAGCTGCACCGACGATAGCATAGCAAGGTATTAACCAAACTGTTTCTAGAAAGTCATTTGATAGCATTATTTTTATTTTTGCGAGATTTTGATAAATAACTTGCTACTTTAATTTAATTAATAGTTAATTTTATATTAAGTTTGGTACGTATATTAATATTTTTGTTTTACCAATAATTTGAATTGTTTATGTATTGATTATGAGAGCTTAATTTTATATATTAGAGATTATCTATTGTACTATAGCAATATAAGCATTCAGCCGTCAGCCATCAGCTATCGGCTATTACTTTTAGTTCAGATAAAAGCTTTATTAATTGTCTTACTACAAAAGTTGGCTCCCTTATCCTGAAAGTCAGTTGTTAATTTAAACACTATTCCATAAGAGAGAGTCTTGTTGCTGTTA
>NZ_JAAHGK010001420.1:0-1842 GCF_010672505.1 Okeania sp. SIO2B9
TCGGGCTTTGGTCTTTTGGAAGAATAGAATTATTACCTCAAGAACAAGAAATATTGGATAACTATACCGCTATTCAAGATAAAGCAGTACAACTGAACAAAGAACTCACAGATTTACAGAATATATCACCCACAGATAGGTCGAAAGCTCAACAACAACGTATTACTGACTTAAAAGCAGAAAAACAGCAAATTCAAACAGAATTTCATAACTTGATTTCCAACGAAAATATCGTCAAAATCATACAGGAACTCAAGCAAAAAACTGATGGAGAAAGTATAGATATTACCAATTTAAGTAGATTACAAAATATCCTCAAAATCAAGCAAAATGCTGTACTACTTTATCCCTTAATTTTGGACGATAGGATAGAATTAATATTAGTGACAAGTCAAGGATTGCCAATACATCGTTCAGTTCCGATTAACAAAACACAGTTAAAAAATGCAATTATTGACTTTAGAGGAGCTTTGACATATCCTAGAAATATAATTAGTGATCAGATAGTACACACAACAGGTCAACAGTTATACAAATGGTTAATAGAACCTTTAGAGACAGAGCTATTTTTAGCGAAAACTAAAACTATTATTTATGCTCCTGATGGTTTATTACGTTATATTCCAATAGCAGCTTTATACGATGGAAAAAAATGGTTAATAGAAAGGTTAAACATCAACAATATTACCGCAGCAAGTCTGACTAATTTTAACAGCAAACCTCTAGGTAAACTCCGAGTATTAGCCGCAGCTTTTAGTCAAGGAAATTATAAATTTCTTGTAGGTTCTAGAGAATTTCGATTCTCAGGATTAAAATTTGCCGGACAAGAAGTAGAGACCTTAGCCAAGATGATTCCTAATACGACAAAACTACTGAATCAAGCCTTCAATTGGAATGAAATTATTTCACGAGTTAATAAGTACAATATTCTACATTTTGCCACCCATGCAGATTTTGTCAATGGGCAACCAGAAGATTCTTTTATTTTATTTGGTGATGGTAGTCGTTTAACTTTGCGGGAAATTACAAACTTATCCTTACCTAATATTAATTTAGCAGTTTTGAGTGCTTGTCGAACAGGAGTAGGTGGTATTTTAAAAGATGGTTCAGAAATATTAGGGTTGGGTTATCAGATGCAACGTGCAGGGGTAAAAACATCTCTGGCAAGTTTGTGGCAAGTTGACGATCTAGGAACGCGAGTGCTGATGATTAATTTTTATCGAGCATTGAAAAAAGGCAATATCACAAAAGCAGAAGCATTACGAAAAGCACAGTTAGCTTTGATAAATGGGAGTATTAATGAAGAAGAGGCAAAAAGGTTGAGGCATCCTTATTATTGGGCACCATTTATTTTGATTGGTGATGGGTTGTGATGCTTAGGAGTCAGGAGTCAGGAGTCAGGAGCCAGAATTTAGCCTATTGTATAATGGAGAATGACATAGCACAAGGAAGAAGAAGGAATAATATCATGTCCGGTTGAACAGTTATTAATAACGACACAACTGAGGAGTCAGGAGTCAGGAGTCAGGAGGAAAGAAACAAGAAAGAGTAAGAAGAGGAGAAGAAGGAGAAAGTTTTTTGGTCGCGTAAGCGGAACGGAGTTCTATCACGCTCTTATCCGGACATGATATTATTTCCTAATTATTACCAGTTAATGCTAATTATTCTGATGTTTGTCTCTCCCTACAGATAGTGTATAGTCTGATATTTTCCGTAAGTCCTGTTTGAATTAATCAGTCAATCTTTTTTTCCTGAATACACCACTCATAGTGATACCTGTAACCATCATGAAAATTAATCCGATACCATTTAAAAGTACATAAAAAGGTTTAAGATCGTCTC
>NZ_JAAHGK010001421.1:0-1842 GCF_010672505.1 Okeania sp. SIO2B9
ATCTGCCCCACGGGAGACCAAAAAGCGAACGACCTCCGCTCGATTCTGCGCCCAAAAACTACTCACCGCATACATCAGCGCCGTCTGGCCTTCCTCAAATTCCTCATCAGGCTTCGTTACATTTTCTGATTCATTATGCAGTTTTTTCACACCAGGCATTTTTTTTCCTTCCTTACCGACTTTAATACCATCACCTACATAAACTGGTTGACCTCTGAGAAGATGGACTTTTGGGTGAGTGATTAACCATTTGTGCCACATGGTGGATAATTTTTGGACACTAATCCCCTTTGAATGAAACCAGTGTAAAGCTTGAGTGTAGTAATTTTGTGTTAGTCCTACAGCGTTGAGATCGCTGGTAACTGCACGATGTTGGCTACATAAAAGAATTCCCCAAATCAGGATCACAAACCATTCATAAGTGGCATCGCGACTAAACACTGGACGTAAGTCGATCAATATTTGCTCTATCCGACGTATTATATGCATAATAGAGATTAGCTGGTCAAATTTAAGAATCATTAACCAGTATGCACCATTCCCCGACTTTTAGTGGGGAATGTTTTTTCTACTGAGAACTTTGTACTGTCCAGTTATCATATCAAATTATTTTTGCAACCCATAAAAATCCTTTAGAAACCTTCCATATTTCCAGTAAAATATCTGATCAATCTGTAATCAATGTTTTTTTCACATCTACCTCTAGGTCAAAAATTAGAATTATCACCAAATCATGTTCATATTTGGAGTAAAAATCTAAAATCACCTCCATCTGAAATTGAAGAATTATCAAAAATCTTATCCTCAGACGAAATAGATAGAGCCAAAAAATTTTATTTTGAACGAGATAAAAATCGTTTTATTATTGCCAGAGGAACACTCAGAAAAATCCTTAGCTGTTACTTAAATATTGAACCTAAAAAATTACAATTTACTTATAGTGAACGAGGCAAACCCTACTTACCAGATACCTCTATATTATTTAATTTATCTCACTCTCAAGATTTAGCTTTATATGCTATTACCACAGTTAATTTAATTGGTATTGACTTAGAATATATTCGCCCAATGAATGATGCTGAAGCCTTGGCAAAACGTTTCTTTACTTCCCAAGAATACAACCTTATTAGTCAGCTTCCTCCTCAACAGCAACAAGAAATTTTCTTCAAAATATGGACTTGTAAAGAAGCCTATTTAAAAGCTACTGGAGATGGGTTAGCAGGAGGATTGGAAAAAGTCGAAGTTTGTTTAAAACCAGAACAACCAATACAGTTTATTAGTATTAATGGAGATTTTCAAGAAGCTTCCCGTTGGTATTTACATCAGTTTATTCCTGAATCTAATTACATTGCTGCTGTAGTAGTGGCAGGGACAAATCAAAACTTGAGTTTTTGGCAGACACATAGAATTGGGTATTGAAGCTATGTTTAAAGACTGCACTCGCAGGTGGATATAATCTAGAAGGAAGTCAAGCCAATGTACAATGTTTGACGCGCTTTAATTTTACTGATAGCTATCGCTTATACGACTTCATGTTATCAAGGTAAAATTATCAAAAAATCCCGTGCTCAAAACTATACTTGTAGATTAACACAAGGCAGGGCGAAAAGATAAAAGATATAGCAAAATTTTGGTAGTGCATCCCTACCAAAATTTTGATTATGGTCAATTAAGCGGACATGATATTAGGAATTCAGTGAGTAGCCAAAACTTTCAGCTAAGTTGCAACTAACTTCTCCTAAAAAATTTTCCTGATGATATATTTTCCACCGAGAAAATTAAACATAGCTTTCTCTAACTATAAACTGCTTAATATTAATTTTATATGCTTTAAGGTATTTA
>NZ_JAAHGK010001422.1:0-1840 GCF_010672505.1 Okeania sp. SIO2B9
TTTATCTGATTGTGGAGAAATAGATGCCAAACCAATCAGAAGATAAGTAATCCCTAACGAGCCACCAAAAAATACTAAAAGTTTTTCAGCAATATTTTTTCTGGTCTTCTCCTGTTCAATTTTTACCCATTTATATATGTGTTTTTTATTCTCAGGGCTTAAGTTTTTATCAGAGATATAATTCTGAATATAGCTGTCAACATCTAGTGTTTCTAGATTTTTTGTTTCTAGATTCTCTGGTATTCCTAGATAGAAAACATTATCTTGATTTTCATTTTATTCTGAATTAAATTGTTGGTTAGTTTTCATGAATAAATGAGGTTGGTAATTGCTAAAATTGACAATTTTTACCCGTCCCCAATATCACTATTAAGCAACTAACTACTAAGCTATTATCTGAAAACTACCTCTTTTACTGATTTATCAGAGTTCATAATTAGCACCGTAGAACCTTGCTTTATTTCCTTCTGAAAATACGCTTCAGTTGCAATAGCTTTCCGAAGTGCCTCATTTTGAGTAATACCTTGATTAGTAGCAAGAAATTCTAACATTTCAGCTACGTCTGTCGGTAAAGTTACAGACATACGCTTTGTAGGGGGACGAGATGCTTGAGCTGAGTTCTGTTTTGCCATTAATTAATTGCCCTTCTTTTACTGTTTTAAGTACATTGGGATGGTTTGTCTAATATTAGATTTGATGCTCCTCCAGGTATTCCCTTAACGTTTTTTTGATTTGATCTCCTCCAGGTTATCCGGTTCATAAACTGGGGTAGTTCTTCCAAAAAAATAGTTATAGAGATTTACCTTCAAGGGAGTTAACGCGATCTAATGGATAGAGAACCAATCAATGTGTTTAGCCAGCAAGAAAATTGGACTTCTCTATATAGGCTTAAATACAATATACACTAATTTTTTGTTTTTGTGGTGTTTTTTTTACACCAAAATGGTCTACTACAAAGAAAAAAAATTTTCTATAATTGAAATTCCTTTTAAGATTACTATTGTAGAGTCAACCAAGTATATTTAGGACTTACGCAAAGACACTATATAGAACCCCTAACCGTATCTTTGACATTGATTTTCCTTTCTACAACCGGAGCGATCGCGTTTCATGTGCGTCGTAAAGGGGAGCGGAGTCCTATCGCCCTTGAAACCATAATTTATTAGTTGAATAAAAAATCAAGCGCATGGGCAAGCAACTCCTTATACTTTTATGATAACACAAAAATTGTGAAGATACAACCAGAAATCCTCTGAGATTTTTAGGAGCTTAAGAAAATGAAAATGTTTGCGGTCTTCCACTAAGCAGAGGAGGTATAGATGGAAAGATTGAATGATGGGAGTAAGGGAGTATTTTTCAATCTTTTCTACTAAATTCGCGATTGCCCTCTACACTATTTTTGGTTGAATAAAAAATCATGCACATGGGCAAACAACCCCTTATAATTAAATTGTATCATCATTTTTTTGAAAATGCAACGACAAAACCTTCAAATATTTTTATGAGCTTCACAGAATGCAAATGCAAAAGTTAGTGCTACCTGAGATAACGATCTAACCAAATAATAAAAAATAAAATCAATTACCCCACAGAAATCATCTTTTTTAAGAGAAAGAATTAAATCTTGTACTGACATTCCCTGTCCTTAAAGCAGATAAGGAGTTACTTCACATATAATTGCCAAATTATCTAACTGACAAAACCATTTTAGCCCTCCTTTAATAACTTGATTTTCATACCCTTCCACATCTATTTTTAATAAGCTAGGTGAAAGATACTGTGGCCGATCAAAGAATATGGCATCAAGAGTTGAAACTTCTACTTTGTCTGCTGTTTGAGA
>NZ_JAAHGK010001423.1:0-1839 GCF_010672505.1 Okeania sp. SIO2B9
CTCCTGGTGCTCCAGGACTAGATGGTGCTCCTGGTCTCGCAGGTCCAGCAGGTCCAGTAGGTCCGGCAGGTGTACCAGGAACTCCAGGACTAGATGGTGCTCCTGGTCTCGCAGGTCCGGCAGGTCCAGTAGGTCCGGCAGGTGTACCAGGAACTCCAGGACTAGATGGTGCTCCTGGTGCTCCAGGATTAGATGGTGCTCCTGGTCTCGCAGGTCCGGCAGGTCCAGTAGGTCCGGCAGGTGTACCAGGAACTCCAGGACTAGATGGTGCTCCTGGTCTCGCAGGTCCGGCAGGTCCTGTAGGTCCAGCAGGTCCAGTAGGTCCGGCAGGTGTACCAGGAACTCCAGGATTAGATGGTGCTCCTGGTCTCGCAGGTCCAGCAGGTCCAGTCGGTCCAGTAGGTCCAGCAGGTCCAGTCGGTCCGGCAGGTATACCAGGAACTCCAGGATTAGATGGTGCTCCTGGTCCAGTGGGTCCAGTAGGTCCAGTAGGTCCAGCAGGTGCTCCTGGCCTTCCTGGTCTATCCGCTCAAGTAGGTCCACCACTGGCTTATATCATTGCAACAGAAGATGCTCCTGCAGGATTCTTCCCTGGAGAAGTAGTTTTGTTTGCTGGTACTGCAGCTCCTCCAGGATTCTTATCTCTTGAGGGTCAGTTATTACCCATCGCTGGAAATGAATCTCTATTCCGGGTATTAGGAACTTTATATGGTGGTGATGGAGTCACTAACTTTGCTCTTCCAAATCTCGTAGGTGTTAGTCCTGTTGGCCGACCTACAAGTGTAGAAGCTGTTCCTGCAGCCGGCGGTCCTACACTGTTAGTGGATTTAGGAAATGGCAATATAGTACCTGCTAACACGGTATTCGGAGATGTTGTAACGAATACAGGGGATACTGTAGGCCTCACAGATCTTCCAACTAACGATGTAACATTGCTCCAACAATTGCAGGCATTGCAACTAGAAGCACTTCGTGTAAATGACATGATACAAAATGAAGAGCTTTCTACTGGAGAGTCAATTCCTTTTGCAGGAGAGGCACCAGAAGAGACACCAGCAGAGGCACCATCCATATTCGTTCCAGTTACAAATTAATGTGTTTGAGACTTGACAGTTGAATTTTATCTCAACGTTGGTTGAAGACCCGCGCTCTCCCGTTGGCGGAGCCTAGCGGCAGCTATTAGGGGAGCGTCGCATGGGACAACCAATCAATAAGAGCGGTTCTTCCAAGGGTATGCTATTCTAAATAGAATTAGGCTGCTGGGCTAGCAGTGGAGCGTCTGTGGAGCGCGCCTTTAGACCAGAAAGAGGGAAAGGCCTCGGAGGCAGGTGCGGAGCGAAGCAGAAAGTCCTGAGTCGCGAGGTTTAGGAATCCCGCCTTGTCGCGCCATGCACAACGTCGGGAGGATGTCAATAGTCAATTCTCATAAACAAATAAAAAAAGACCTTGTAGGTATTAGAAACCTGCAAGGTTTTTTTTGAGTAAAAATTTAAAATCTGAATTAACTGATTTGAACTCAAAATTGCTATGCCCTAATCAGTTTACAATTAATATTTGATGGAAATTCAAGCCAAAATTTGGAGGGAAAAATTAATGTTAGATACAATTGTATTGGGTGGTGGATGTTTCTGGTGTGTAGAATCCGTCTTTCTTTCTGTAGCAGGGGTTAAAGAGGCAGAATCTGGTTATGCTGGAGGAAATACTAAGAATCCTGACTATAGATCTATATGTTCTGGAAAAACAGGCCATGCTGAGGTAGTAAAAGTCACTTTTGACTCTGAGAAAATATCACTGCGTGAAATATTTCTAATATTTCACGCAGTGATATTTTCTCAGAGA
>NZ_JAAHGK010001424.1:0-1836 GCF_010672505.1 Okeania sp. SIO2B9
TTATAGGAAAAAATGGCGTTGGTTAATCAAGCTATGAAACCTAAATTTTGCTAAATATAAAATGCTTTTCAGTTAATAGTTAGGCAATTGCCATTAAAGCACAATCATAGCCAAAATCACCAATGCCGAAAAAAGTATTTTTGCAAATATGATATCCACCCGAAAAACATAATAAAAAACAGGGAAAAAGTTGAATTTTTATAATTTATGGAACGTAAGCATTCAGCTATTAGCTGTCAGCTATCAACAATAATAACTTACCTTTAAGGAAGGAGTTTAAATGAATATAGAATTTAAAAATTTTGTCATAAGATTTAACTCTGACTAGATTAATACAGGGCATTGCTGAATTAAGGTATGAAAGTAGGTTTATAGGGAACAGGGAACAGGGAACACCGGATCTGGGAAAAGTTAATATTAACAAGTAGTTCAAACCATCCAAAATCAAAAATCCCAAATACAAAATTATCAAATCATACCCAGAATCAGCAACGCCTAATACAGCTTTGAAACTACACCAAAAGCAATAGCTGATAGCTAATAGCTGACGGCTGAATGCTTACTATGGAACTTATCATTTTTTTATTGTACGAATAAATCACAAATTAAGATGTAACGAACTTTTTTGAATTTGGTATTATTTTCTATTAATATAGATAACATAATACTTTCTCACCTTCCTTCTTCTTAATTATGAATAATTGCTTCTTCTTTCTTCCTTCTTACCGAATCATTAAGGTTTAAAGCCTCTCCTTTAAAAGAGAAACAAGCGGTCGTTAGCGCAGCTTCCCGAAGGGTGGGATGGAGATCTTCGGAGCGGGTCTGTAAGAACGGGTCTCCTCGCCATATCCAATCGACCAAGAGAGAAAAAATTTTCATGATTAGTCAATCCTCTTCTTTTCAAGGAGAGGTAATAATATAATAATTAATAATTAATTGTTGAACTATTCCTTCTTCCTTCTTCCTTCTTCCTTCTGAAGACTTTACCTTGTCTATCCGACGGTTCCTATATCTAACTCCTGACTCGGTCCTCCTGACTCGGTTCTCCTGACTCCTTCTTCTAAAAATTTTAACAACCATTCTTTAATATAATAAGTAGCATAACAATCGTCTTGATTATAAATAATAATTGCATCTAAAAAAGAGCGATCGCCAGTTTTCAACCATTCTTCATACCAACAGACAGATTGAGCGCCATTAGCTTCGGGATTCCGCCATTCAAAACCTAACCAACGAGCAATATTTTTGAGGGAATAACTTTCTACAGGCAATATAACAGTTTGAGTAACAACTTTATGAATATCCACAAATCTTTTCAACAATGGTTTCCACAGATAATCTGGAGTGTTATAAAGTTTAGCTAATTTTTTGACAGTTTGAATTTCATACTCACAGAAGTGATAAATTGGAGCTATAGGATATTTCCAAACTAAGTTTAAAAATTGATACCAAATAAATTCTTCATCTAAGGGATTTTCGGCTAAATTAACATAGAATTTTTCTGTATTTGTGCGTTTATCAACTACTAAGACACCATGTAAATAATCTAGATTAATGTCTGGTTGAGCTTCAATATCAAAATATATTTCAACAGGAGCATTGACTATCCTAGTTAATTTGTAATAATTAATTGGTAAAGTTTTACTATCTATTTCTTCGGTCAACTTTTCATTTCTAATAATTACTTGATTTTCCCAGACAGATTGAGCTTGCTGCACAACTTGTGTACCGACTCCATCAGCAAATTCAGGATAAACTTCTAAGTCATTAGGATTAGCAGAACTTAGGGATTCTAAAGTTATCAAATCGAGACTTTTCAACACAGCATAACGATTA
>NZ_JAAHGK010001425.1:0-1831 GCF_010672505.1 Okeania sp. SIO2B9
CTCCGGTTATTGTTGCAATTAACCGGAGTATTTTTGTTTCCTATTATCAGTATAATTCAATCATATACTGATGAGTCTTACGCTCTTATTGGTACTGATGGAATAAGAGATTTACTAATAGTAAGTGCCATAATTATTTTAGGTATTGGTGGCTAGATATATTCAAAGCTTTAAGTTGGATATTTTTGGCTGTAATATTAATTGGCGGTGTCTATATGTTAGTAGCGGACCTGGCCAAAGAAAAACGTCTTGGTACTCTCAATTTTATTCGCCTTAGTCCTCAATCTAGCCAGAAAATTTTGCTTGGCAAACTATTAGGAGTACCAATTTTAATTTACCTAGCATTAGTTTTGGGAAGCTACTGGATTTGGAAAGCTGTAAATCGTCGTTACCGAAATCCTAATGCCACAATTATTAGTAAAGAACAAAGCTATTGGTTAATGGGATGTTTCCATTTTTATCTACTGCCATTGTTCTTATTAATAAATATTGGCAATGATGAAAAATCAAGCTACATTTTATGAAATTCACTGATTTTCTTCTGCACTATTAACTTATTCTGGTTTTTGTTAGTCATTGCTTTGTTATCACCTCAAAGACAAAGTGTGCAAGATTGGGCAAGATACAGACATCAACAAATTAATAATGATGAAACTACAATTGTTAAAGGTGTAGCTATTAGTTTAAAACAAGAGTTAATTTGGGGTGAAAAAAGTCCAGCTTTAGTGGCGATCGGAATTAACCTAGTTATTACTGGTTTAATTTGGAGTTCATGGATTTTACTTTGGCATGACAATGAAATTAAATTACGAGCTATTTTAACTTTAATTATGAGCCTAAATTTAATTTTAATTTATGCAGCGATCGTTCAACTTGTATTGTTGATGAAAGTCAAAAAACCTGCTATTTGCGCAGTAGGAATATTAGGTAGTTTAATTTATTTGCCACCTATTGCTTTATTATTACTGTCAATTTCACCTGATAATCACTCAAATTTATGGCTATTTTCAACTTTTCCTTGGCTCTCCATTGACTTAAATTATCCAGCGATCGCATCAATGTTAATTGCAATTATTGGTCAGTGGAGTGTCTTGACATTAGTAACTTTACAACTGACCAAAAAAATCAGAAAATTAGGTACATCTAATTCTCAAAAATTACTGACTTAAATATTTAGCTTTGCGGAAGTCAACAGTTCAAAAAATAGTAAAAGTAATACGGCTTCACGGAAATCAAAAGTCGTAGGGGCGAATGGTATTCACCCTCACTATATGTAGAGTCTCTGCGTAAGTCCTGCTTTATTTGATTGGAGTAATTAATTATGCCATCTAAACCATTAGTCAATTTATTGAATTGGAACCCGCAGTTATTCAGAGAAATTAAAGGTCGCCTCAAAGTAAAAAATGTAGCGATCGCCGAGAGTGCCACTGAATTGAAACACTGAGGATAACTTCTGGCTTTTACCTGACTCTAGCAATAGAATAGATAAATTCAAAAAACTCCAACGTTATAGTTTTGGAGCTATTTTTTCTATTATACAATAGTTTTGAAATTTCTGAGACACCCACAAAAGCGATCGCCGAGAGTGCCACTGAATTGAAGCACTGAGGATAACTTCTGGCTTTTACCTGACTCTAGCAATAGAATAGATAACAGGACTTACGCAAATTCTTAGACAATACGCTATCTGTAGGGGGGCGAATGCCATTCGCCCCTACTAGATACGGCGCTTGGTGCGTAAGTCCTGGATAAATTCAAAAAACTCCAACGTTATAGTTTTGGAGCTATTTTTTCTATTGTACAATAGTTTTGAGATTTCTGAGGCACCCAC